>CAJAOB010000111.1 GCA_903941205.1 uncultured Burkholderiales bacterium
CTGCCCATGACCGCCACCAGCTGACCGAGCTTGCCGGCGTCCAGCACCTCACGCGCCTTGGCCATGATGGGGCTGTGCGCGCGGTGGTGACCAATCAGCACTTTGGCGCCGGTCTCGTTGATGCGTTGCACCAGCAGCATGCCTTCGGCCACGGTGGTGGCAATCGGCTTTTCCAGCAGGATCGGCAGTTTCGCGTGCAGGCATTGCAAGGCCTGCGGCACGTGCAGGGCATTGGGCGTGGCCAGCACCAGGCCGTCGGGCCGGTCGGCGGCCAGCAAGGCTTCAAGACTTTGGTAGAGCGGCACGCCAGCTTTGGCGGCAAGAGCTGGGGCCGCGGGCGACGGGTCCACCACGGCCGACAGCGTGACGCGGTCACTGGCCTGGGCCGCAGCCATATGAGCCTGGCCTATATAGCCTGCCCCGGCAACGGCAATGCGGGTCTTGGTCATCGGCAAGAGGCCAACATGGCGTTGAAATTGAAAGAAAAAGAGGCACAAGACAGGCCGTGACCCCTATGACAGGCCCAGCCCAAGGGGCCGGGCCTGTCCTGGGCGGTTTACTTGCGCAGCTTGGCGAGCTCGGCCATCATTTCATTGACAGTGGCTTCGCCGACGCTGGCCGAGTACTTGGCAATGACGGGCTTCATCTTGTCGCGCAGCTTGGTCATCTCGGCGGCTGGCAGTTCAGTGACTTGCATGCCGGCTTTCTTGAGCTCGGCCAAGGTGCCGCCAGCGGCCTCACGCGCTGCTTCGCGCTGGGTCTTGGTGGATTCCACTGCGGCGTCAGCAATGATTTTTTTCTCGGCAGCGTTCAGGCTGTCCCAGAACTTTTTGCTGATGATGACCGACTGCGGGTTGTACACGTGGTTGGTCAGCGTCAGGTGTTTTTGCACCTCAGCAAACTTGTTGGCCAGAATCACGTTCAGCGGATTTTCCTGGCCGTCAAGTGCCTTCGACTCCAGCGCGGCATAGACCTCGGGAAAAGCCATGGGCGTGGGGTTGGCGTCCAGCGCCTTGACCCAGTCCAGGTTGATAGGGTTCGGGATGACGCGAATCTTCAGGCCGGCCAGGTCCTCGACCTTGTTGATGGCGCGCTTGGAGTTGGTCATGTTGCGAAAGCCCAGTTCCCAGTAGGTCAGGCCCACAATGCCTTTTTCCTGCAGCTTGTCATGCATCTTCTTGCCGAAGGGGCCGTCCACCACAGCGTCCGCTTCCTTGGCGTTGGCAAACAGGAAGGGGAAGTCATAGAGCGCAAACTCCTTGACCTGACTGGCCAGAATGCCGGAGTTCATGGAAACCATCTCGATGGTGCCGCCCTGCAAGGCCGAGATGTTCGGGGCGTCGCCGCCCAGCACGCCGCCCGGGAACAGGTTGACCTTGATCTTGCCGCCCGATTTGGCCTGCACGATCTCGGCGAATTTTTCCATGCCGATGACGATAGGATGACCCTTCGGGTTTTGCGTGGCGAACTTGATGGTCTTTTCTTGCGCAGCGGCCATGCCGGTAGCGGCCAGCACCACAGAAGCGATCAGGGTTTTGATGAATACACGTTTCATGAGCTTGTCTCCAGGAATGGGGAATGAATCGGACGTACGCGAATCAAGGGCTTGGTGGTCTGGCGTACCCGTGCAGACCACAAAACCGTTGCCTTAGTAGAACCAGCGCGCCGGCACCATCACCAGTGGCGGAAACAGCACCATCAAAAACATGACGGCAAATTGCGCGAGCATGAAAGGCATCACGCCGCGAGTGACGACATCCATGCTGATCTTGCCTACGCCGGCCACCGTATTGAGTACCGTGCCGACGGGCGGCGTGATCAGACCAATCGCGTTGTTGATGATGAACAGCACGCCGAAATACACCGGGTCAATGCCCGCCGCCTTGACGATGGGCATCAGCACGGGCGTCAGAATCAGGATGGTTGGGGTCATGTCCATGGCCGTGCCAACCAGGATGACCAGCACCATGATGGCGAACATCAGCAGCTTGGGGCTGTCCAGCAGCGGTTGCAGCAGCTTCACGACTTCGGCGGGTAACTGCGCCACCGTGATCAGCCAGGCCGACACCATGGCGGCAGCCACCAGGAACATGATGACTGCGGTGGTCTTTGATGCGGCCAGAAACAAGCCGTAGAGATCGCCGAACTTGAGCTCCCGGTACACCAGTGTCGAGATCAGGATGGCGTAGACCGCCGCCACCACGGCCGCTTCGGTGGGAGTGAACACGCCGAACTTCAGACCCACCACCACGATGACCGGCATGACGAGCGCAAAGGTGGCGTCCTTGAAGGCGGTCCACACTTCAACGCGCGACCTGCGCGGCGGCACAGCCACTTGCTCCTTGCGCGCCACCCACCACCAGGTGGCCCACAAGGCGCCAGCCAGCATGAGGCCGGGCGCAATGCCGGCCATGAAGAGCTTGGAGATCGAGACATTGGCGGCCACGCCGAAAATCACAAAGCCGATGCTCGGCGGAATAATGGGCGCGATGATGCTGGCCGAGGCCAGCAAACCGGCTGAACGGCCCTTGTCATGGCCGGCCGCCACCATCATGGGTAGCAGCAAGGCCGACAAGGCCGCAGCATCGGCCACGGCGGAGCCGGACAACGCGGCCATCATCACGGCCGCCACAATCGCCACGTAACCCAGGCCGCCCTTGATGTGCCCCACCAGCGTGAGCGCGAAATTGACAATGCGCCGTGACAGCCCGCCTGCGTTCATCACCTCCCCGGCGAGCATGAAAAATGGCACGGCCAACAAGGGAAAGCTGTCTGCGCCATTGATGACGTTTTGCGCCAGGATCTGCGGGTCAAACATGTTCAGGTGCCACATCAGGGCGGCGCCGCAGAGCAGCAGCGAAAAAGCAATCGGAATGCCCAGCCCCATGGCGGCAAGCAGGGAACCCAGAAAAATAGCGATGGTCATGGTCTTGCGTCCCTTTCTCAGGCGGACCTGGCTTTTGACGCTGACTCAGGCTCTGGCGTTTCTTGATGCCGCACATCTTCGCTTTCACGAATGCCGATCAGCTCCGCTGTCGTCAGCTGCCCGGTGATCAGCCGCCAGAATTCGAGCAGCAAAATAAGCGCGCCCGAGACCGAAAACACCAGCCCGCAGCCGTAAAAAATCGCCATCGAGACCTCCATCGCAGCGCTCGTCGACGTCCAGTTGATGCGGACCTGGTCGAGCGAGCCCTTGAACAGCAGCCAGCAGACAAAAATCATCAAGAGCTGACCCAGGCCCAGGCAGAATTTTTTGCCACCGACCGGCAAGCGCGCGACCAGCATGTCCGTGCCCAGGTGCGCGCGCTCATGCAGCGCCACAATGCCGCCCAAAAAGGTCAGCCACACAAACAGCCAACGCGACAACTCCTCGGACACCGCGATGCCCGAGTTAAACGCATAACGCAACACGACATTGGTGAAGACCAGCAGCACCATCAAGGCCAGACTGGCAGCCATCAGTAGCGACAGCAGCTGACAGTATTTCCTGATGAGTTTTTCCAACATGGGCGTTCCCTCCTGAATTTGCATTCACTTCATAATGTACAAACTAGTTAGTTTTTAAAAAATAAGTGGAAACCCTTGATTTGATACTTTGAATCGCTCGGCGCAAGCCTGGCAAACCGGGGGCGTCCATGTACGGGGATCCGTCTGCGCCCAAGAGCCTGCGAGCGAAAGATGCAGGCGCTGCGGGGCCTTCAGCGCTTCACAAAGCGCACGATCATCTCGACGATATTGCTGCGGCGCAGTGCGCGGGCCGCATCTGCGGCCGGGTCGTGCTTGAAGATCAACCCGAAAGTGTGCTGGTTGGAGACGTTGAAAAAGGTCAGCGCCGAGATCGAGGCGTGAATATCAATCGGGTCCAGCCCGGCGCGGAAAATGCCGTCGTCCACGCCGCGGTCGTAGAGCTGGCGGATCGCCTCGATCGCCGTGACGTTGAGCTCCTGGATGATCTTGCTTTGCGCCAGGTACTCGCCGCGCTGCATGTTTTCAGACATGACCAGGCGGATGTAGTCCTGGTTGCCAAAGTGATGGTCGAAGGTGAACTCAACCAGGCGGCGCAAGGCCGCTTCGGGCGAGAGGTCGGCCAGTTGCAGCTCGGCTTCGATGCTGCGCATGCGCCGGTACGACTCCTCCAGCACAGCCAGGTACAGGCCTTCCTTGCTGCCGAAGTAGTAATAGATCATGCGCTTGCTGGTGCTGGTGGCCGCCGCGATCTCGTCGATGCGCGCTCCGGTCAGACCCTTGCTCGCAAACTCGGCCGTGGCTACGTCCAGAATGCCGGCCATCGTGCGCGCCGGGTCGTTGGTGCGCGTTCGCGCTGCGGTGCGGGCCGCTGGCTGCGGCTCTTTCGGACGGGCAGCGTCAGCCGGCAGCGAACGGGCCAGGCGCCTGATTGTCGAATGTACTGGTTCGTTCATTCTGGAAGTATAGGCCGCCGAGGTTGGCGCCGAAAATAGCGCCGCCCCGCCCGAAGGCGAATGTTCAGGGCCTGGCGGCGGGCGGGTACAGCACGCCGTCGCGCTCCAGCGTGTCGATCTCGGCCGCCGAATAGCCCGCACCGGCCGCGATCTCGCGGTTGTGCTGGCCCAGGCTGGGGGCAACGCCGGCAGGCGAGGTGTCACAGCCGGAAAAACGGAACGGCAGATTCGGCATGCGGATGGTGCCAAGCGTGGGATGCGCCTGCTCCACCACCATGCCGCGCGCGATGATTTGCGGGTCAGCGAGGACTTCGTCAATGCGCTGGACTTTGGCGCAGGGCACGTCGATGGCATCCAGCGCCGACAGACATTCGACCACGCTGTGCGCCGCCACCCAGGCGCGGGCCACCGGCAAGATGTCAAGCCGATGCGCATTGCGACCGGCGGAGGAATGAAAGCGCGCATCGGCGGCGAACGCCTCGTCGCCGACAAGCCGGGCGAAACGCTTCCAGGCGTCGTCGACCTGCGCTGCGATCACTACATGGCCGTCGCTGGCGCTGAACACGCCGTAGAGCGTGGACTGCGGCAGGTCGTGGCCGCTTTGTACGGGCACCTCTTTGCCGCCCGACAAGGTGTAACACTGCACGGCGTATTCGTGCATCGAGACCAGGCAGTCATAGAGCGCCAGGTCAATATGCTGGCCCTTGCCGCTGCCGATACGTCCGAGCAGCGCAGCGCAGATCGAGGCCACGCCGTGGATGCCGGTGTACATGTCGCCCAGCGCAATGCGCAACAGGGGTGGCGCTTCGCCGGGGGTGCCGATCATCTGCATGATCCCGCTCTTGGCCTCGGCGATCAGACCAAAGCCGGCACGGTGCGAGTCAGGGCCGGTATGGCCGTAGGCCGACACCGAGCAATACACCAGCTTGGGGTTGCGCGTGGCCAGTTCCTCGTAACCCAGACCCAGCCGGGTCAGCGCGCCAGGCCGGTAGTTTTCAACGAAAACGTCGGCGCTGTCGATCAGCTGCTGCATCAGCGCCAAGCCGCGCGGGTCCTTGAGGTTGATGCACAAGCCTTTTTTGCCCATGTTCTGCTGCAGGAAATAACCGCTTTCGCCCTCGATGAAATACGGGTGCGCGCGGCCGGCGTCACCTTCTTGCGGGCGCTCGACCTTGATGACCTCGGCGCCCATGGCCGCAAGGCAGCGGGACAGGTAGGGGCCGGCCAGAAAGTGGGTGTAATCGATGACGCGAATACCCTTCAGGGGCAGCGCCTGGGCAGAGTCAAATTTCATGGGTGCAAAAGATTTGGGCAGTCAAAGGAAGTCAGGGCGGGTCTTTCAAGCCGGACGACGCGGAATCATCAGCCGGTGCTCGCCCTGTTGCACCACGTCGCCATGCTGGTTGATGAGCTTGGAGGGAAGGATCACGATACCCCATCCGGGCCGGCTTTTGGAAGCGCGCAAACCGGTGACGGTAAAACGCACTCGCAGCGTGTCATTGATCTTGATCGGCAGCACAAAGTCCCAGGTCCAGCCCAGCGACATGCCGGGCAAAAAACGGTACTCGCTTTGGGTCTTCAGGCCGTCGGCGATCGACAGGCCGAACAGGCCATGCGCCACACGCGTACCAAAGGGCGTGGTCCGGGCGTAGGCCTCGTCAACATGCACGGGCGTGAAGTCGCCCGTGAGTTCGGCGTAGGCGTTGATGCGCGCCTCGGTCACCACATAGGCGGGGCTCAGGCATTCGTCGCCTTCTTGCGCGTCATCCCAGTATTTTTCAGGCGTGCTCGGTTGGGGAAAGCTGGTTTTCATGCGCGGCCTTTGCGGCGGGTTGCGGGAGCACCTAAGTGCGGAAATTTCAAAGCGCTCGCGGATCGACTGCCAGCACCTTGGCCACCGCACCCGGGCTGGCCTGAATCAACTCGACGGCCAGACCGTCGGGCAATTGCAGCCAGTTGGGTCCTTGCGGCAAAGTCTTCACAGCCCAGCGACTGGCCGCTTGCAGAGCCGCTTCGAGGTCTTCGACCATGATCCCCAGATGGGCCAGCCAGCCGGCGTCGTTGCTGGGCGGCGCGGCAAAACCCGGCATGCTGACAAGCTGCACGCCGCCCAGCGTCCAGTACTGGTGCGGCGCCTCCGGCGGGCCGTCAATCTCGCGCACCGCCATGCCAAGGACCTCGTGAAAGAACCTGATGTGCCACTGGATGTCGTTGACCCGCACGGCGACATGTTCTACGTAGGATTTTCCTGGCTGGCTCATGGTGTGGCTACTTGGGTTGAGATGAAAGCATGCTTGCAAGGTACGCGCGCTCAGCGCGGCAATTTCTGTTCGATACCCTTGATGGCGGCGACCAGGGTCTGGTTCACCGGCGTCGGCACGCCGTAGCGCGCGCCCTGCCTGACCACCGCACCGTTGATGAAATCGACCTCAGTGACTGAGCCTTTTTCCAGACTTTGCAGCATCGAGGCCTTGAACTCATAGGGCAGCCCGGCAGCGGCCGTGCGCCAGGCATCGATCGGCTGGGCGAAGCTCAAAACCACCCCGCTGGCACGCGCTACCGCCATCGCCTCGGCAACAGCCGCCAGCGCGCAAGCCTCGATCTCGGGCACCCTGTACAAATCTCCATAGGTCAGGCGCGTGATGCCGCTAAGTGCGCCGGTAGCCACGTTGATCAGCAGTTTGTCCCAGACGGCGCCCACGATGTTGTCGCTGACCGTGGTGTTCAGTCCGGCGGCATTGAAGACGCTGGCAATCCTGGTGCCGCGTGCGCTGATGGCGCCATCGAGCTCGCCTACCAGCGTACGTTTGCCGCGCGTGCCGGCGGCCACATGGCCGACGGCGAGTTGCGTGCCGCCCACATAGGTTTTCCCGGCAAGCACGCGCTCACGGCCCACGACATCGGCCAGGATATCTTCGTTGCCCAGCCCGTTTTGCAAAGACAGCACCACCGTCTCTGGACCCAGCAGCGGCAAGGCTGCGCGCATCGCGGCTTCAGTATGAAAGGACTTGACCAGCACAATCAGCAGGTCTGCCGGAACACCGGCCGCATCGACCCCCGCGGCCGAAGTGGCGGCGCGCACGCGCACCGTCCGGTCTACGCCATCGCTGCGCAGGATAAGACCCCGCTGGTTCATGGCCTCGACCTGAGCGGCGTTGCGGTTGATGAGCCAGACTTCATGCCCGGCCTCGGTCAGCACGCCGCCAACAGCGCAACCCAGGGCGCCAGCGCCCAGCACGCAGATCTTCAAAGCTTGCTCCTTCGATGTTCGGGTCCGAACTGAGCTGCCGATTTTGCGCAGGCACCATCATTTCGTCTATTCAATGCCAGCAATAGATCACATTTATTAATTAAATAAAGGTCGGAATCACGGACAATTTCGCCATGCGTCCCGCCGAACTGCCCGACATCAAACTGCTGCGCCTGCTCGAGCAGCTTTATGCGACGCGCAGCGTGACGCGCACCGCCGAGGCGCTGGGACAGAGCCAGCCGACGGTCAGCATCGCTCTGGCGCGGCTGCGCAAGCAACTCGGCGACCCGCTCTTCGTGCGTACGGCCGACGGCATGCTGCCCACGCCGCGCACCGAGGCGCTGATCGGCACGGTGCGGGAGGTTCTGGCCGGCTTGCGTCGGCTGGCCGAGTCCGACGCCGGCTTTGACCCGGCGGGCGCCCAGCGCCGGTTCCGCATCTGCATGACCGACGCCAGCCACATCACCCTCTTGCCTCGTTTGCTGTCGCATGTGCGGGCGCTGGCGCCTGGCGTCGTGCTGGAGGCCGGTCGCATAGACGCCGACCTCGCCCGCTCGCTGCAAGCCGGCGAGGCCGACGCAGCCATCGGATTCCTGCCTTGGCTGGACACCGGCTTTTACCAGCAGATGTTGTACCGGCAAGACTGGATCTGCCTGGCCAACAGCCAGCATCCGCGCGTGCGCAGCGCGGATGCCGAGCACTGGAGCCTGATGATTTACCAGCGCGAGGCCCACATCGGCATCAGTTCGGGCACCGGCTACCAATTGCTGGACGCGGCCGTGGCTTCCCAGCAGTTGCAACGGCAAATCCGGCTCGAGCTGCCCGGCTTTCTGGGCCTGTCTGCGATCTTGTCAACCACCGACCTGATCGCTACCTTGCCGCGTCATATCGGCGAAACCCTGGCCCACGCCGCCGGCTTGCAGGTGCTGCCCTGTCCGTTTGCGATTGCGCACTTTCCCGTCAAGCAGTATTGGCATGCACGCTTTCAGCATGACAGCGCCAACCGCTGGATACGAGGCGTCTGCGCGGCCTTGTTCATGGCAGGCGCGAGCACGGCGCAAGGCCCGGCCTGAAAACCAGGGGCAAACGGGTAGCGGCCGCATAAGCGCCGCGCGGCTGCATCGCCAGCGCCCGAACGGCTGATGCCGCCGCCCGCTTGCAGGTGCTGCCCTGTCCGTTTGCGATTGCGCACTTTCCCGTCAAGCAGTATTGGCATGCACGCTTTCAGCATGACAGCGCCAACCGCTGGATACGTAGCGTCTGCGCGGCCTTGTTCATGGCAGGCGCGAGCACGGCGCAAGGCCCGGCCTGAAAACCAGGGGCAAACGGGTAGCGGCCGCATCAGCGCCGCGCGGCTGCATCGCCAGCGCCCGAACGGCTGATGCCGCCGCCCGCTTGAGGCGCGCGGCGTCACACCGTCTTGCACTCAAGCCCCGGCGGTCAGGCTGCCACGGCGAATCTGGTCACGCTCCAGCGAGTCGAACAAGGCCTTGAAGTTGCCTTCGCCAAAACCGTCGTCGCCCTGGCGCTGAATGAACTCGAAAAACACCGGCCCGAGCAGCGTTTGCGAAAAAATCTGCAGCAGCAAGCGTTTGTTGCCACCTTCGACGCTGCCATCCAGCAAGATGCCGCGTGCTTGCAGTTCAGCCACCGGCTGGCCGTGGCCGGGCAAGCGTTCCGCGAGCATCTCGTAATACACCTCGTTGGGCGCGCTCATGAGCGGGATACCAGCCATTTGCAACTCGTCCACGGTCTTGATCAGGTCCTCACAAAGCAGCGCGATGTGCTGAATGCCCTCGCCGCTGAACCTCATGAGGAACTCCTCGATCTGACCTGCCCCTCTGGACGACTCCTCGTTGAGCGGAATGCGGATCATGCCGTCCGGCGCGGTCATCGCCCTGGAGGTCAGGCCCGTGTGGGCGCCGGTGATGTCGAAATAGCGAATCTCGCGAAAGTTGAACAGCTTTTCATAAAACGCCGCCCAGTACGCCATGCGGCCACGGTAAACGTTGTGCGTCAGGTGATCGACGATCTTCAAGCCGTGGCCGCGCGGGCGCCGGTCTGCGTCGGGCAAGAACTCGAAGTCGATGTCGTAGATCGACTTGCCGTCTTCAAAGCGGTCTATCAGATACAAAGGGGCGCCGCCAATGCCCTTGATGGCTGGCAGGCGCAACTCCATCGGGCCGGTCGGAATATCGACCGGCTGCGCCCCGAGCGCCAGCGCGCGCGCATAAGCCTGGTGCGAATCCCTGACGCGAAACGCCAGGCCGCAGGCAGACGGGCCATGCTCGGCTGCAAAGTAAGCAGCGTGGCTGGCAGGCTCACGGTTAACGATGAAGTTGATCTCGCCTTGCCGGTACAACACCACATTCTTGGACTTGTGACGTGCCACCAGGCTGAACCCCATGGTCTCGAACAAGGGCTCCAGCACGTTCGGTGCGGGAGACGCAAATTCGACGAACTCGAACCCCATCAACCCCATCGGGTTGTCTGCCAGATCAGCCATGGTGTGCTCCTGAAAAATGAACCGCTCAGTCGAGCTTGATATGCGCCTTACGGACTATCTTGGCACAAGCCTCTTGCTCGGACCCGAGGAGTCTGGGGGCCGGTCCGGGATTACGCCGGCAAGACAGTCGACTACCAGCACAGCCAAGACGATTTGCCCGTGCAAGGTCGGCACCTCAGGCAGCGACGCTACCCAGGAAAACCCCGCCAGGCCCGGGCCCTCAGGCCTTGCCGCCGGCTCGCGCCGGCAAACCCAGCAAGACCCGCATGCGCTGCCAGTACTCAGGCTGCATCACAAACACATACAAGGTGACCAGCGCGTTGGCCACGCCCACGGCCAGAAACACCGAAGGAATGCCCCAGCCGGCGGACAGCAAGGCGCCGCAAAGCAGCGCGCTGACGATCATGAACAGGGCGTTGAGGATGTTGTTGGCGGCGATGATGCGGGCGCGGTGCGAAGGCGCGCTGCGCAACTGGATCAGCGCGTACATGGGCACGCTGTAAAGCCCGGCCGACAGGCTCAGCAGCCCCAGGTCGGCGATGACGCGCCAGTGCGCCGCTTGCTGCACAAACTCGGCCACGCCCATCAGGGCCGCCGGCGGCAAGCTGCGCGAGGCGAAATAAAGATCCACCGTGAACAGCGTCATGCCCATGGCGCCCAGGGGCACCAGCCCGATTTCAACCTGACGCCGGCCCAGCACCTCGCACAGCAGCGAACCGATGGCGATGCCAATGGAGAAAACCACCAGCAGCAGCGAGGCCACGCGCTCGTCGCCATGCAGCACTTCCTTGGCAAAACTCGGGAACTGGCTCAGGAACACGGCGCCAAAAAACCACATCCAGCTGATGCCGATCAAGGCCTTGAAAACCATGGCGTCGGCTTGCGCGCGGCGCAGGTTTCGCCAGGTTTCGGTGAAAGGGTTCCAGTTGATTTTCAGGGTCGGGTCGGTCGCGGGCGCTGGCGGAATGAACTGCGCCACGGCGCGGCCGGCCAGCGCCAGCGCCACGCAGGCCAGCGCCACGTACTGCGGCCCGACCCCCGGCAGCGCCACCAGCAGGCCGCCGGCCACGTTGCCCAGCAAGATCGCCACGAAGGTGCCCATCTCGATCATGCCGTTGCCGCCCATGAGCTCTGACTCGCGCAGCGCCTGCGGCAGGTAAGCGAACTTGACCGGACCGAACAGCGTGGAATGCAGGCCCATCAAAAAGGTGCAAAACAGCAGCAAGGGCACTTGCCATGCCCCCCAGTGGCTGCCGCTGGTCATGAAACCCGCGGCGGCCAACAGCATGATGAAGACCTCCAGGTTCTTGACCGCGCGGATCACGCGGGTCTTCTCGTACTTGTCGGTGAGCTGGCCGCTGGTGGCCGAAAAAAGCACGAAAGGCAGGATAAACAGCGCGCCAATCACCAGCCCGGCCAGCGCCGGCGGCAGCCAGGCCACGCCCAGCTGGTAGGTCACCATCACGGTGAAGGCGAACTTGAACACGTTGACGTTGGCAGCGCCTGAACACTGGGTCCAGAACAGGGGCGCACAGCGCCGCTGCCGCAGCAAGGCGAACTGGTCGGTGTGGGCAAGTTCTGGCTCCTTGGGGGTTTTCATGAACCAGGCTGGGGCTGAAGGTTGATGTGAGGTGTGAAGGCGACGTGCTCAAGCGCTGTAGCGATGAAGCGCCGAGGCCTCAGTCGCTGGCCGTGAAGACGGTCAAGACGCCGGTGTAGCCGTAAAGATGATTGCGGGCAATCTCGCCGCCGGCAAAAAATCCGACCAGCGGCACATCGCCCAAGGCCCGGCGGATGATTTGCAGCTCGGCGCTGGGGCCGCCAAAGTGCGGGCCGCCACGGCCGGCGCAGCTCACGTAAAGCGCCCCGGCGATGCCGCGCGCCGGGTGCGGGGCCGACTCGGCCAGGCTGGCGCCCAGCGCCTGGGCCACTTCGGCGCTGACTTCCTGTGGCTCCAGCTCTTCCCGAATTTCGGCGCAGATGCGAATCAGGTCGGCCCGCGCCGCGGCGGCGTGGCGCTCGCAAAATGCCAGCGTCATGCCGACTTCGGGCACATGCGCGATAGCGATGCCTTTGCGAGACGGGTCCAGGCCGATCAGGTGGCGCACCAGAACGTCAGCGCCAAACTGGCCGGCCCGCCGAATCAGGCCGTCGGCCGGGCGTTTCGTGTCGTCGCTCAAACCCACCAAGGTTCGGCGCACCTTGTCGATGGCTTCTTTCGGGTTGTCCAGCGAGATGTCGAGGTCGCCGAGCATGACTTCCAGTGCCGGCTGGCCGTTGAGCCCAGTGATGACATTGCCTTCGCAGGCGGTGATCTGGTAGTTGGCCGAGACCGGCTGGCAGCCCTGGGTGACGCGCGACATCAGGCCCAGGCTGCCGGAGCCGGCGCCCAGCGGGCCGGCCGCCGCGCTGCGCGCAAAAGCCACGCCGCTCAGGCCGCCGCTGAACACGCCGCCGGCCGCGCCCTGGCCGCGCAGATTGCCGTTGCCGCTGAGCGCAAACTGCAGCGCGTTGGAGCGGCTGGAGGCGAGGCCGCCGAAGACGTAGCCGCTGTCGGTGCGTTCGGCCATTTCTTGAATCAGTTCGGCCACATCGGGCGTGCTGGCGTCGGCATGCACCAGCGCCGTGTGCGCCTTGAAGCGGCTGGCTGCCGGCAGCGGCGAGACGCCGGAAAACACCCGGTATTGCGCGGCCGGCAACTCGCACAGCATCACGGCCAGAGCCGGTTCGTCAAAGTACTCGACGTTGTTTGACGCGATGCCCACGCCGACCGTGCCGCTCCAGTCGGTCACTTCCGGCATTTCGGCGCTCAGGTGGTCCAAGATCTCTTGCGCGCTGGCCGCAAAGTGGTCGGTGATGTAGAGCAGCGCCAAGGTCGGCGCGCTGGCGTAGCCCGGCAAACTCATGTGGGCGCGCAACTGGGCGAGCACCAGAGCCGCAGCCATGGGCCACTGCGGATGGGTGGCGTGAGCGTAGGGAAACAGTTTCATCGGCTGCGGGCGGCCTTGGCTTTGGGCTGGGCAGTGGCTGGGGACTTGCTAGCCGCGGTGGGCTTGCGGGCCTTGCTCACCTTTTTAGCTGCTGGTTTGGTCGATGGTTTGGCGGCGGCTTGGGACGCTGTACCGGCGCCCCTGGCGCCTGCCTTGCCCGCCTTTACCGCAGAGGGCACGGGCCAGGCGTCGGCGCCGCGCAAGGCGCCGACCATGAAGTCGCGCGCGCCGCTGGCTGTCTTGGCCAAGGACTTGCTGGCCGAGTCGGCCATGTCGGTGGCGGTCTTGACGGCATCCTTGGCCAGGTCCTTGCCGGCCTCCATCGGGTGCCGCGCTGCCGCTTCCCTGATCGCCGAGCTGGCAATGTTCTGGAACTGCTGCGTCAGTGCGCCCCACCATTGCAGCGGATCAACTGCACTGGGGCTGGCTGCGTCTTTGGCGGCCGCTGCAGGGGCCGCAGCCGCAGCGGGTTCGGGCTCTGCGGCGCGCTGGTGGTAACTCGTCTGAGGCACTTCCAAACCGGAGAACTGATGCGGCTTGTCGGACTGCGGCGCTTGCGCCGGGCTGGCGGCGTCGGTGCTGCTGGCGGCAGCGCCCGTGCCTTCGGGCATCTTCACGGTGAAGGCGCGGGCCATTTCAGCCATGTTGACGTTCATGCCCTGCAAGGTGGCAAGGGTCATTTTTTGCACTTCCAGCGCCTGGATGGTGGCTTTGAGCGCCGTGGCGTTTTGGTCCAGCCAGAACTGCACGGCCTTGAGTTCGGCGATGCGCTTGTCCAGCTCCTCGACGTTCATGGTCGGCGCAACCCATCCGCCGAGCTGCTGCATCTTGGGCAGGCCGTTGCCCGCGCTGGCGCTGGCCTGGCGGGTCAGGTTTTGCAGAAAGTCAAAGCCCGGCACCAGCTTGCCGAAATCGGTGAAACCGGCGAAAGGGCTCTTGTCTGAGTCGCTCATGATGTCTCCTGGGAGTGGTTGCCAACGGGATGGACAAGCGGCAAGCCCCGCAAAGGACCTGACAGCCGACCACGCTGGCCGACAGCGCCATTGTGCAATGCCGGCCAGTCGCGCCCATCGCTACCCGGCCTTGCAGCATCCCCGCCTTGCAGCCTGCAAGGCGCCATCGAGGGCGCAGCGGTTCGCCGGTCGGGCCTGGTCTGGCGCGTTTGCTAAGCTAGCCCGCATGAAAAGCCTGTTTCACTTCTCCTTCAACGTCACCGATCTGGCTGTGGCGCGGCACTTTTACGTGGATGTGCTCGGTTGCACCGAGGGCCGCAGCGCCGACACCTGGGTCGATTTTGACTTTGCCGGCCACCAGCTTTCGCTGCATCTGGGCACCCCCTGGAAAACCGAGCGCACCGGCCGCGTCGGCGAGCACCTGGTGCCGATGCCGCATTTCGGTCTGGTGCTGGCGCTGCCCGACTGGCAAGCCATGGCCGAGCGGCTGCAAGCCGTGGCGACGGATTTCATTGTTCCGCCGCATTGCCGCTTTGCCGGCGAGCCCGGCGAGCAGTGGACGCTGTTCTTTTGCGATCCCTTCGGCAACCCGATCGAGATCAAGGGCTTTCGCTCACTCGAGACGATTTACGCGCATTGAGCCGACATCCGGGTTTGCGGGCGCACGGATCGCCGCCAAAGGGCCCGCGCCGGCTACTCGGCTGATTCTGGTGAGTCGGCTGCTTCGCTCGTCGCGGCTGGCCCGACCGGTTTTCCGGCTCTTTCTGTCCTCTCCGCCCGTTCCGCCCTCAAGCGGGCTGGCTTGGGCGCGCTGGCCGCCACGATTTTCTGGTCAATCGCGCCAAACAGTTGCCGGCCGTCCCTGTCCTTCATCTCGATGCGGATGCTGTCGCCAAACTTCATGAAGCCGGTGCTGGCTTGGCCGTCCTGAATGGTTTCAATCGCGCGCTTTTCGGCGATGCAGCTGTAACCCTTGGGCCACTCCATCTTGCCCTTGATCTCCACGCCGGGGTTGCTCACCGTGCCCGAGCCGACCACGCTGCCGGCGCGCACATTGCGCGTTTTGCAGATATGGGCGATCAGCTGGCCAAAGTGAAAGGTCATGTCCGCGCCCGCGTCACACATGCCGACCTTGCGGCCGTTCCAGGTGCTTTGCAGCGTCAGGTGCAAGCGGCCCTGGTCCCAGGCGCTGCCCAGCTCGTCGAGTGTTGCGGCGACCGGGCTGAAAGCCGTGGCCGGTTTGCTCTGGAAAAAGCCGAAGCCCTTGGCCAGTTCATCGGGGATCAAGCCGCGCAGCGAGACATCGTTGGCCAGCATCACCAGACGAATTCCTTCGAGCGCCTGCGTGGGCGTGCTGCCCATGGGCACGTCGCCGGTGATGACGGCAACTTCGGCTTCAAAGTCAATGCCGAAGTCTTCGCTCGGCACGGGGACGTCATCGCAAGGGCCCAGAAAGTCGTCGCTGCCGCCCTGGTACATCAGCGGGTCGGTGTAGAAAGTGGCCGGCACTTCGGCGCCTCTGGCCCGGCGCACCAGCTCGACATGGTTGATGAAAGCCGAGCCGTCAGCCCACTGGTAGGCGCGCGGCAAGGGCGCCATGCAGCGCTCGGCCTCGAACGGGAAAGGGTGGCGCGCCTTGCCCTGGTTCAGCGCGTCAGACAGGTCCTGCAATTGCGGTGACAGGAAGTTCCAGTCGTCGAGCACCTGCTGCAAGGTGTTGGCGATGCCGGTCGCATAATGCGCGATGCTCAGGTCCCGGGAGACCACCAGCAACTGGCCGTCGCGCGAACCGTCTTTGTATGTGGCGAGTTTCATGGCTTGTCCTTGGAAGTTGGGCGGCGGCGCAGTCAGCGCGGGCCGGTCGCAGCGCAGGCGCCTGAATGCAACAAAGACGCCCCAGCGTTACGATAAGTGAAATCCATTTACCTAACAGTAATTGTCAAATTCTAATCGACGCTGCATGAACGACCATCCCGACCGCCCCGCCGCAGACCGCTTGTCCCTGTCCGAGCCAGATCTCGAACTGCCGCAGGCGCAGGCCCGCGCGGGTATTCAGTCGGTGGAAGTCGGCTTCGGCTTGTTGCAAGCGCTGGCGGCTTCCAGCGGCCCCCTGATGCTGCGCGATCTGGCCGCGGCCGCTGGCATGAGCGCGGCCAAGGCGCACCGCTATCTGGTGAGCTTTCAGCGCCTGGAACTGGTGACGCAAGACCCGGCCAGCACGCGCTATGACCTCGGTCCGGCGGCGCTCAAGCTCGGTCTGGCCTCGCTCTCGCGGCTGGACAGCGTGAAGCTGGCGCGCCAGCGCCTGGCCTTGCTGCAAGCGCAAATTGGCCAGACCGTGGCACTGGCTGTCTGGGGCAACCAGGGCCCGACCATGGTGCATTGGGAGGAATCCTCGCAAGCCATCACGGTCAATCTGCGCTTGGGTGACGTGATGCCGCTGCTGTCCTCGGCCACGGGACTGTGTTTTGCGGCCTTCATGGCGCGTCATCAGGCGGGCAGTGCGCCCACAGCCCAGCTGACGCGCTTGCTGCAACAGGAGCTGGCACAAATTCAAAAGCGCCCGCGCGCAGGGCTGCCGCGCGACATGAATGAAGTCCGCTTGGCCTTGAGCGCCGTGCGCGAGCGCGGTATGGCCCGCGTGGTTGACACGCTGCTGCCCGGTGTGGCGGGCTTTTGCGCGCCGGTGTTCGACGCCGACGGTCACCTGGCTCTGGGCATGGTGGCGCTGGGCTCGCTGGCGAATTTTGACCCCGCCTGGGACGGTCCGGTGGCGACGGCACTGGCGCTGGCGGCAGCGCAGTTGTCGAGCGACCTGGGCTACGCCGGCGTATGAACCGGCCGCCTGGGGTGGCTGCGAGCGGACAAGCCGGCACGAAAACGGCCGGCGGCGGGAGGGGCAAGGGCGGCATAAAAGAGGTGTCAGGCGCCGCCAGCCCGAGACCCGCACCGCGGCGCGCCTTGGCCGGGCTGGCGCTGCTGGTGGCGCTGCTCCATTGGCTGGCGCTGGCCGACAACCCTTGGCAGATCGGCTTTGCACCGGCGCCCAAAAGCGCGGGGGTCGAAACGCGGGTGTTCAATACCCGGCGCATTGAAGTGCCGGCGCCGGCGCCCAAGGCCGCCGTGCAGGCAGCGGCCCTGCGGCCTGCGGCGCTGCGCGCGCCCAGGCCAGTGGTGCAAGCGCCCGCAGGCGCGGCCCCTGCAGCCCCAACCCCGGCCGACAACGCAGCCCCGGCGAGCGACATGCCGGCGGCCTCCACCTCGCCTGCCGGGCCCCTCGTGCCCTTCACGCCCTTCACGCCCCTGGTTGCTGCTGCTGAATCGGTTCCGGACAGCGCTCCACCAGCAGCGCCAGGCCAGAGCGTTGCCAACGCCATTGAGGCGCCGGCGCCTGCGGCCCCTGAGCCGGCCGCGGCTCGGGCGGTGGGCGCCGTGCAGATTCCGGAGTCCGTGCGGCTCAAATACGACATGACCGGCGCCGCGCGCGGCCTCAGTTACCACGCCCGCGGCGTGATGACCTGGCAGCGCGACGGCCAGCGCTACGAGGCCAGCATGGTGGTCAGCGCCTTTTTGCTCGGCTCGCGCTCGGTAAGCAGCGTGGGCGAAATCACCGCCGACGGCATCGCGCCCACGCGCTTTAGCGACAAGGGCCGCAACGAACTGGCGACCCACTTCGATGCCGCCAAAGGCCGGATCAGCTTCAGCTCGAACCGCCCCGACGTGCCCTGGCAGCGCGGCGCCCAAGACCGCTTGAGCGTGTTCTTCCAACTGGCCGGCCTGCTCGCTGGCGCGCCCGGCGGCTTGCCGGCCGGCACCAAGCTGCCGATCTACACCGCCGGGCCACGCGAGGCCGACACCTGGTCCTTCACTGTGGAAAGCGAGGAGCGCCTGAAGCTGCCCATGGGCGAGGTGGTGGCACTCAAACTCACGCGCGACCCGCGCCGCGAGTTTGACCAGCGCATCGAGGCCTGGTTTGCGCCCTCGCTGGGTTTCTGGCCGGTGCGCATCAAGCTCACCCAGAGCAACGGCGACTATATTGACCAGCAACTGGCCAGCAGCGGCCCGCCCTAAGTCCGGCGCTGGAGCCGGGCGGTCTTGAACTTGCCGGCATCGGCACTATTTGCCTTCAAAGGAATCCCACTCATGCACATGCTTTACGACTCCGACTCTTTTGTGGTGGTACAGATCCAGGCCAATGCCGATGTGGCTGATACGGCTGGAACGGATGCGCCTACGACGCCGCAGCTGGCCCGGCACGGCTTCGAAATCGTCGATAAACGCTCAGGCAAAGAGGTCTACCTGGACGGCTCCTGGGCCGAACTGTTCCAGCAGCGCCTGATTGACTGGCAACACAACAAACCGACGCAGGAAGAAGTCGAGAACACGCTCGAAGGCTACGCTGAACTGGCGCACACGCCGATCGCGCTGCATTGAGGCTGGGGCGCCGCGGGGAGCCCGGCTCAGTGGTTGCGACGCTGGTACCAGAAGCGGTAAATCGGTTCTGTCAGCAGCAGCACCGCGGCTACACGCATGACGTGAAAGGCCGTGACCACCGGCACACCGAGCTGCAAGACCTTGGCGGTGATAGCCATTTCGGCAACGCCGCCGGGCGAAGTGCTCAGCAAGAGCGTCGCCCAGTGAAGATTCACAAACTGTGACAACAAGCCAGCAAAGCCGGCACCCAAGCCGATCATGACCAGCGTGGCCAGCGCCACCGAGCCCAGCCAGCGCGGTGCCAGCTGCACAAAATCGGGCGTGAATCGCACCCCCAGACTGATGCCAATCACCAACTGGGCAGCATTGACCCAGCCGGGCGGCAAGGAGGACAGATTAGCGCCGCTGGCCGTGAGCAAAAGCGAGGCTGTCAGCGCGCCAATGAACCACGGGTTGGCCCACTTGAGCCGGAGCATGGCCCAGCAACCCAGACCGGTGAGCAAGACCCAGAGTGCCAGACCCGGCCAGGACAGCAAGCGCGGCCCCGGCAAACTGGTATCCAGGCCGTGCAAACCGGCCCACTGCAAGCCAAAGGGAATGACCAGCGTCACCAGCAGCACCCGCAGGCTGTGCGCCGAGGCGATCAGGTCGGTGCGGGCGCCATGGCGCTCGCCCAGCTGGGTCATCTCGGAGGCCGAGCCTATGGGCGAGGCAAAGTAAGCGGTGGTGCGCGTCAGACCGGCCACCTGCAAGGCGCCCGGTCCGGCATGCACGCGGTACAGCCAGGCACCAAACACCAGCCCCAGGGCCAGCGCCCAGACCACGCCCAGGCCGATGGCCCACCAAAAACCCGCCAGCAGCTGGACCACCTGCGGCGTGAAGTACAGACCCAAGGCGCCGCCAATCGTCCACTGCCCGAGATTGCGCAAAGGCGTCCAGCTGGCGGTCGGTCCACCGGCCATGGAAAGAGCCGCGGTCAGCAGCAACGGGCCGATCATCCACGGCAACGGCGTGCGCAGCGCCACGCACAGCAAAGCCGCCGCCCAGGCCAGCAAGAGCGTGAGCAAGACACGCGCACCAGCGTGCTCAAACAACGAGCGAAGGAAACGGGCCAGGGCAGACAAGGACATGAAGACCACGGGATCAAAAAGAACGAACAAACAAGGCACCAACCCCCGGCAGGCGCAGACATCGTGAGGGGCGGGGCCTAAGTGCGGGGTTGATACGGGCTGATTACGGGGCTGATTACAGGGCTGATTACAGGGCTGATCACTGGGCTGATTCCGGGGCTAAGTGCGGGGCTAAGTGCGGGGCAAATACGGGTCCAAGGAAGGGCCTCAAGAAGGGCTTTAGTATCCACCCATGCTGAAGTCCTTTTCCTCACCGCGCCTGCGCCTAGCCGCCGCGCTCGCCATGCTGGCCGCGCTCGGCGGCTGCGGCCTGCTTAAAGCGCCCACCGTCCAGACCGACCAGATCAAGACCGACGCCGAGGGGCGGCTCGCGGAGTGGCTGCCGGCTGACGTGTTGCTCTTGGGCGAACAACATGACGCGCCGGAGCATCAGACGCGCCAGCGCCAGCTGGTCGCGGCCCTGGCAGCGCGCGGCCAGCTGGCGGCGCTGGCGATGGAAATGGCCGACAGCGGCGGCAGCACGGCTGGTCTCGCCGCCAACGCCAGCGAGGCCCAGGCCAGGAGCGCGCTGGGCTGGCAGGCGCAGGCTTGGCCCTGGGAAGCCTACGGCCCGGTGGTGATGGCGGCGGTGCGCGCTGGCGTGCCGGTGCTGGGCGCCAATTTGCCCCGGACGCAGATGCGCGACAGCATGGCCGACGCGCAGCTTGACCAGCGTCTGCCCGGACCGGCCCTCAAGGCGCAGCAGCAACTCATACGCCAAGGGCATTGCGACTTGCTGCCCGAAAGCCAGATCAGGCCCATGACGCGGATTCAGATTGCACGGGATGTGCGCATGGCCCAGACCGTGGCGCAAGCGGCCAGGGCCGGTCAGGTGGTAGTGCTGGTGAGCGGCAGCGTTCATGCCGACAAGCAGCTTGGCGTGCCGCAGCATTTGCCGCAGACCTTGCGCGTGAAGGCCATTCGCCTGAAGGCCGGGCCGGCCGACGCAGACAGCAAGGGGGAAAGCTTTGACAGCGTCTGGCTCAGCCCGGCCCTGCCCGACACCGACCACTGCGCCGGTCTGAAAGAGCGCCTGGGCCCCGCCAAGGCAAAGCAATAGCCTGACGGCTTGACGCGATTGGCAGTTGGCCGTTGAAGACTGGTCGAAGGACAGTTGAAGGACGGTCGAAGGGGTCGAGGAGATTTCTCAAGGGAGACTGGAACAGGAAGATGGGGCCCGGCAAGTCTGCAGCCTTCAGCCCTGACCCTCCACGCGAATGCCTGACTCACTGACTTAACCACCGAACCACTGGCTCACTGACTCAGTGACTCACTGGCTGGCCGGGCTGGTTCTTTCAATCGCTGGCCAGTCCGCGCGCGAGCAACTGCGCAATGGCCGCCTCGTCATAACCCAGCTCGGCCAGCAGCGCCTGCGTGTGTTCCCCCAGCCGAGGCGCCGACGCGCGGATGCCTGGGCGCTGCCCGTCCAGCGTGATGGGCATCAGCACCGTCTGGCCGGGCCGTCCGTCGGGCAGCGTGATCGGGGCCAGGCCGCCGGTGGCCAGCAAATGCGGGTCCGCAAACAAGGCTTCGGGCCGGGTGATGGGTGCAAACGGCAGGGCGTTCTTTTCAAAAATCGCCGAGAGTTCGGCGGCGCTGTAAGCGGCCATGCGTTCGCGCAGCAGCGGCATCATCCATTCGCGCGCGCGCACGCGGTCGTTGTTGGTCTTCAGGCGCTCGTCAGCCTGCAAATCACTCAGCCCGAAAGCCTGGCAAAAAATCGCCCAGGCGCTGTCGCTGACCACGGCCAGAAAAATTTGCTCGCCATCCTTGACCTTGAACACGTCATAGACCGCCCACGCCGAAATGCGCGCCGGCATGGGCGCGGCGGCCTGGCCGGTGACGGCGAACTGCATCATGTGCTGGGCAACCAGAAAAACATTGTTTTCAAACAACGCGCTCTGAATCTCCTGGCCGCGGCCGGTGCCGTGCTGGGGGTGGTCGCGCTGGGCCAGCGCCGCCATGGCACCGATGGCGCCAAACATCCCGCCCATGATGTCGTTGACGCTGGTGCCCGCGCGCAGCGGGTCGCCGGGCCGCCCGGTCATGTAGGCCAGCCCGCCCATCATCTGCACCACTTCGTCAAGCGCGGTGCGGTGCTCGTAAGGCCCGGGCAAAAAGCCCTTGTGGCTGACGTAAATCAGGCGCGGGTTCAGTGCCTTGAGGCTGGCGTGGTCGAGCCCGAGCTTGGCCATGGTGCCGGGCTTGAAGTTCTCGCTGACGATGTCGGCGGTGGCGATCAGCCTGAGCGCGGCCTCCAGCCCTTCGGGCGTTTGCAAGTCCAGCGCCAGGCTTTTCTTGTTGCGGTTGAACATCGGGAAAAAGCCCGCACCCGAGCCGATCAGCTCCCGAGTGGCATCGCCCCGGCGACCGTGGCCAATGGCTTCGACCTTGATGACCTCGGCGCCCAGATCCGCCAGCACCATGCCGCAGGTCGGACCCATCACCATGTGCGTGAACTCGACCACGCGGACGCCTTCGTAGGGCAGGCGTTGCGGCAGGCATTGCGGCGGGCTGGGTGGCAGGCTGGCGGGCGGGACGTCGGTTGCGGTCATACGGTTTGGAGCAAAGTGAGGTATTGCGGGCGATCGGTAGCCATGCCTTTGAAGCCGCGCAGCAAGTGGCTAAACCCGGGCGCGGTGACGCCGTGCAGTCGGGCGACGATGCCACCCACGGGCTCAGGGCGGGTCAAAGCAGGCCACCGTAGGGGGCGATTGGCTCTTGAACCCTTGGCGGCGCGTCTTGCACAACAGGATTGATCTGCTTGAGTACACCGTGCTGTACCACCACAATGGCTGTGCCGGTTTGTACCGCCAACTCCCGCGCTCGCAAAGCAGCACGCTGCAACGCTGCTTGAGACAGGCGCAAGTCGCTGTCACGGGCGGACTCGATGGGCTGCGTATTCATGGCTTTTCACTCCAATCCAAAATTACTGGCTCTGCGCCAGCGTTGTTGTGCAGCGCCCAAGAGTTCACTATCGGCGCGTACAGGCGATGAAAGTTCTCTTGTCCCGCAGCAAACCGGCGGCGCACCACGGCGTCGGGAATATGGTGACCGCCCTGGCGAACACGCTGCGCTACCCGCGCAATGGCCTCGTCGGCACTGTCGAGTTGCAAAAAAATCAGCTTGACCTTGTAGCCGGCGTTCTGCCATTGGCGGATGTGGTGCAGGTAGCCGCGCCCCGACAAGGTCGTTTCAAAGGCAAAATTTTCGCGTGCTGCGAAGTGCCGCGCCAACTCGCCAAGCATGATGCGCCCTGCTTGCACGGCAGCAGTTTCCGGTGCAAAAGGCGCCAGCCCGGCTGCAATCAGGTCGGCGTTGACAAAAATGGGGCACCCTGCATCAACCGGAAGAAACTCCCGTGCAAAAGTGGTTTTACCCGCGCCGTTAGGCCACGCAATGATGATGACTTTTGGAGGTTCCGCCATATTCATATCTCCAGCCTGCAAGGGGTTTGCTTGGAGAGAAAGCCCTCGCACCGGGCTCGCACGCCCTCAACCAGGTGAGTGAACTCGACGACGCGCAATCCGGCCGGGGGCTGGGTGCGCAGCAGCTTGAGTGACAGAGTGGCGGGCTGAAGCTTAGCGGCCGTCATGAGGTTTGGAGCAAAGCAAGATATTTCGGGCGCTTGGTGCGAATGCTTTGAAGTTCTTCAGGTGAATGGATTCAATTCCCATTGGGCTGCTTTCCAACATTTGACTTGGCGAAAGGACTACTGGTTAGCTGCGGGAAGGTTCGGTCGCGACAGTTTGGAACATCCCATTCTTCAACCTGACCCGGCGCGTGCTGTCGCAGCCTCTCCCGACGCCCACCCCGCTGCGACGTAGACGCGCTGGTCGCGCAAACTTTGCACGCCCTCGCTCCAGGCCAGCAGCATGCGCTTGCCGATGTCGGCAAAGCCCGCGTGCTGCACCATCGCCTGGCGCACCTGCGGCGCTACGTCGGCCACGGCGTCGCTGATGGCTTGCACCATGAGCCCCTGTTCTTTGGGCTGGATGCCCAAGGTGGCGGCAATGAAACGCGGCAGATTTTTGCCCGGTGTCCAGGTTTTTTTACCCATGAACTCGATGGCCGGCGGCTTGTGTTGGTAGCCCGGGTAAACGCTGGTGGTGAGCACGTCATAGGCTGGGGCCAGGTGCACATCGGCACGTGTGGTGTAGCGCAGGGCGATGTTTTTGGCGTGGCCATCGGCATTGCGCAGGGCGTAGCTCAACAGCAGGTGGGTGGCCAGCAGGCGGTTGGTTTGCAGCCGCTGCTGCCCCGGCACATGGTCGCGCACAGCGCGGGCAATGCGCTCCCAGGTGGTGTCGTATTTGGCGGCGGGGCGCAGGCCCAGCAGGCTGCAAAAGTCTTCCATGCCCCAGTGGGGCTGGCCGTGTTCGTCCACGTCAAAGCGGTGCACCACCAGCGCCTGGCCGTCGTCCGACACCTCGGTGCGGGCCGTGGGCATGACGCGGCTTGCCACTTGCATGCACAGGTGCTCGTTCAAGGCGACAAAGGGCAGCTTGGCGCTGGCGCCTTTGATGATGTGGCGCCGGGTGATGAGGCTGGCTTTTTTGTGGGCGGTCAGGGCGCTGGCGGCCGTGTCCGGCTCTTGCTGCGCATCGAGAAACTTGGGCACCAAGCCGGACACCCCGCTGGCGGCGTGCGCGCGCACCAAGGCGGCAAAGGCGGCCTCGGAGTTGTCGCCCTTGAGCAGTGCGGCCACTTCGATGGGCTGGGCGGGCGCGTCCAGCGCAGCGCCCACGGCGGCCACCTGCACGCGGCCCACCATGTTGCGCCCGATGACGGAAAGCAAGGCGATGGGACTGGCGCCAATGTGCGGGCCAAACTGTTCTTGCAGCACTTGCAGCAGGTAGCCCTCGGGCAGGTTCATTTGCAGCACGGGGGGGAGCTGGTCGTCCCACACATAGCTTTCCAGCCGCACGGGCATGGTGAGCGAGACAAAGGCGTCTGGCGGCACGTCTGGCAGGTAGCTGAGCACGCTCTTGAAGTCGCCCGCTTGTTCGAGCGTGGCCACCTGTTGGCCCAGAACGTAGACGCCGAGCTGCATCAGACAGCGCTCCCCGCACCGGGTTTTGAGGCACTGCCCGGCAGGCTGGCGGCAGACCGCTCTTGGCGCAGGCTGTCGAGGTTGCCCGCATGGCCTGTTGCGGTGACGCTCAATTCTGCGTCCAGCACGGCCAGCACCGCCAAGAGTTTGCGGGTGCCGAATTCGGTGCTGCGCCCACGCTCAAAGCGCGAAAGCGATTCGGCAGCCACCCCGGCGAGCGCAGCCACATCAGCCTGCTTGAGGCCTAGGGATTTGCGCCGCTGGGCGACGGCAAGACCGAGTTCCGGGAGGGTTTGCAATTGATTTATATGTCAAGTATCAAGCTATTTAGGCTTAATTTGACAATTTAGTCAAGATTCAAATCGGCGAAGGCTGGTGCTTAGGGCGCAGCCTGCGCCCAACCTTGAGGCAGGCCGGCGTCGGGTGTCATGCCGTAGAGCGGCTCGCCGGGCAAGCCGGCTTGCAACGGCGCACGCGCGGCGATCAGCGCTTGCAGGTCAATGCCGGTGGAAAGGCCCATGGCTTCGAACATGAAGACCAGGTCTTCGGTGACCACGTTGCCCGAGGCGCCCGGCGCATAAGGGCAGCCGCCCAGTCCGCCCAGCGAGGCGTCAAAGGTGCGCACGCCGGCATCCAAAGCGGCCAGGCAATTGGCCAGGCCCAGTCCGCGTGTGTTGTGCATGTGGGCCGCGCCGGCCTGCTGGCCCAGCGCGCTGCGCAGACGGCCGAACAGGCGCCTGACCTGCGCCGGATTGGCGTAGCCCGTGGTGTCCGACAAGCCGACCTCGTCAACCCCAGCCCGCGCACATTCAAGCGCCAGCCGGATCACCTCGTCTTCGGCCACCGCTCCTTGCAGCGTGCAACCAAAGGCGGTCGAAATGCCGGCTTCAAGCCCGACCTGCGGCGCCGTGTCCCGGCGCAGCGCGGCGATCAGGCGCACTTCCTCGATCATCTGGTCCGGCGTCTTGCGCACATTGGCCAGCGAATGGGCCTGGCTGGCCGACACCGGCAGCGTCAGCTTGTGAACGCCTGCGGCAATGGCGGCCTGCGCGCCCCGCAGATTGGGCACCAGCGCCATCACCGTCAGGCCCGGCAGGGTCAGTGCGTGCGCCACCACATCGGCCACATCGGCCATTTGCGGCAGCAGGCGCGCCGGCACAAAAGAGCCGACCTCGATCTCGCGCAAGCCGGCCGCGTAAAGCGCCGTGATCCAGCGCTTTTTGTCAGCGGTCGGCATGACCGTGGCCACCGATTGAAGCCCGTCGCGGGGGCCGACTTCGCTGATGAGAATGGAGTTTGGTGCAAGCGCGGGCATGACAAGCCTGATGAATCGGTAAAACACCATTGTCAATGCTTGCGCCTGCCAGGCGGCCGGGCTTGTCGAGCGGCGGGGGCGGCTCACACCCAGGCCGGGGCTGGGGCTGCAACTGGGTGATGCGGCCACCGGCTGGAGCGTGGGCCATGCTCGGGCTTGCTGACGGCTTTGGTGCGGTGGTGGCTACCGTGGGGGGTCTGAAAGCGCCACAGCAGCGTGTGAATAGCGCGTGAAAGCGGGTAAATAGCGCCTGAATAGCGCCCAGGAGCGGGCCGAAAGGCGTTGATTAAGCCTTGACCGAACGTCGGTTGAACGCTGATCAATGTCCTTGAAACACCGATTAAACGGGGATTCACAGTTCCTCGTCCGTTCGGCCAGCCTTCAGCAGGCCCCCCAACAAACTCAAGCCCCCTCATACTCAAGCCGCTCAGGACGCATTTCCCGCAAGGCCAGCCCGCAACTGCCAGCCCGGCGGCAGGCCGGCTTCAGATGCGCAGACAGATATGAGCGGACAATCGCGGCTCTCGCCAGATACGCCCAAGGACGCTGCTCTTGATACTCCGCCACACCTTCACGCCGCCGAACAACACCCGGATGGGCCATTTATGCGGCCCCCTGGACGTGCATATACGCAGCGTCGAAGCGGCTTTGAACGTGAGCATTGCGCACCGCTTCGAGCAGTTCAAGATCGACGGGCCCAAGGCCAAGGCCGAGCAGGCGCTGGAGGTCTTGCAGGCGCTGTATGAAATGGCCAGTCGGCCGATTCCCGAGGAACAGGTTCAGCTGATGCTGGCTGGCGACACGGCCTTGACGCGGGCACCGGACGGCGCAGCGGTGCTGGCCACGCGCCGCGCCGACCTGCGCGCCCGCACGCACAACCAGGGCCAGTACCTGGAAAACATCGCCACCCACGACATCACCTTCGGCATCGGACCGGCCGGCACCGGCAAGACCTACCTGGCAGTGGCTTGCGCGGTGGACGCGCTCGAGCGCAGCGCGGTGCAGCGCATCGTGTTGACGCGCCCGGCCGTGGAAGCCGGCGAGCGCCTGGGCTTTTTGCCCGGCGACCTGATCCAGAAGGTCGATCCGTACTTGCGGCCGCTGTATGACGCGCTGTATGAACTGATGGGTTTTGAGCGCGTGCAAAAAGCCTTCGAGCGCCAGCAAATTGAAATCGCGCCGCTGGCCTTCATGCGCGGCCGCACGTTGAACCACGCCTTCATCATTTTGGACGAGGCGCAAAACACCACGCCCGAGCAGATGAAGATGTTCCTGACGCGCATCGGCTTTGGCAGCAAGGCCGTGGTCACCGGCGACGTCAGCCAGGTTGACTTGCCGCGCACCCAGCTCAGCGGCCTGATTGACGCCGAGCGCGTCTTAAAGCGCGTCAAGGGCATCGCCATCACCCGCCTGACCAGCGCCGACGTGGTGCGCCATCCGCTGGTGGCCCGCATCGTCGACGCCTACGACCAGCCCCGCAGCCCGAACATCGCCCGCGCTGCCGACATCGATGTGCTGGATTCCACAGCGCCCGCGACACGCAAACCCAGGCGCAAGAGCTGACATGAAGAACCCCCTGCCCAAGACCTGCCCCGCCGCCTGCACGCTGGACCTGTCGCTGCAATTCACCGCCTTCCCCGACCGTTCGCTGCACCGCGCCGCCCTGCCGCGCGCCATGGTCAAGCGCTGGATCGGGCATGCGCTGGCGCGCGACGCCGAGCTGACAGTGCGCATCGTCGGCGAGGACGAAGGGCGCGCGCTCAACCGCGATTACCGGCAAAAAGATGACGCCACCAACGTGCTGACCTTCGACTACACGCAAGCCCCGGTGGTTGCCGCAGACTTGGTCTTGTGCGCGCCTGTGGTGGCCCGGGAAGCGGCCGAACAAGGCAAAACCCTGCAAGCCCATTACGCCCACCTGCTGGTACACGCCACCTTGCATGCCCAGGGCTACGAACACGAAACCAACGAGCGCGACGCCCTGGAGATGGAGACACTGGAAATCCTGCTGCTGCTGTCGCTGGGATTCACCAACCCGTATTAAGCGCTCCCTTCGCCTCTCGGGGTGCACCTGTTCCGTTCGGGCTTTCTCTATTGCGTTCGGGCACCCCCTGTTCCATGCGGACTTGCCCTTTGCCGTTTGAACTTCCCCCTCCCCGTTCGGGCTACCCCTTTGCGGTTCGGACTCCCCACTCCCCGTTCGGGCTGAGCCTGTCGAAGCCCCTTTTGCACCAGCAACAGTCTCAGTTCAGACTCAACCCGCCAAGCCCAAGACCGACTCCCGCTCCGTTGGAAC
>CAJAOB010000112.1 GCA_903941205.1 uncultured Burkholderiales bacterium
CCGAGCTTGGGGTTGTATTGCGTGGTCCCGTCAAGTGACCATTCGCGCGTCCAGTTGATGCTGCCGCCGAGCAAAACATCACTGACCCGGTCGGTGACCGCGGCGCCGCCCGGCAAGGTGACGAGCTGGTCTTGAAAGCGCAGACGCTGGGCAATGCCAAAGCGCGCCGCCTCTGCGCCGCTGCCACTGTCCAGGAGGCGCGAGCTCAGGCCCAGCGTCAGCAAGTTGGCGTCAGAGATCCGGTCGTTGCCGACAAAGGCGTTTTCCGTGAAGACGGTGGCAAAGTTGAAGCTGTTGTCGGCCGAGTCGTAGTTGGGCAGGTAGTTCTGGCTGCGGTAGGGCGTGCGCACATAAAAGGCGCGCGGCTCGAGGGTCTGCGTGTAATTGCGCCCCAAAAAGGCGGTGTCCCGCTCGAACTGCAAACCGGTGTCCAGACTGAAAGTGGGCACGGTCCGCGAGGCGGAAACCGCCCCCGGGGCGCCGGCATCGGTCAGCGGAGAGTCAAACTGGTAAGCGCTGGCGTGCAGTTGCAGCTTGGGCGTGATGAAGCCTGCCGGCCAGAGCCAGGGGTGGCTGATCTGCGCGCGCGCCACACTGCGCTGCGCGTTCGGCTGGCTCAGATTGCCGACGGCCGAGAACTGCGTGAAGTCGCCTTCGATCGACCAGTCCACACCGCTCAAACCGGCCAGCGGCACGTTGCTGCGGCCATAGCGCGCGGTGATTTGCGGCAGCCGGTCATAGGGGGGCACGATGGGCGAGCTGACATCCTGCAAGGTCTGCCACTTCAAGATGCGCAATCCGCCCCTGAAATTGCCCTGGCCTGCGCTCAGGTTGGCCTCGTTGGCCAGCAGGCGCGGCGTCAGGCTGTTGCTGTTACTGCCGGCACCCGAAAAGTCTCGCCAGTAGTTGTCATCGCTGACACGGTTCAGGTTCAAGCCCAGGGCCACATTGCCCACGCCAGGCCAGCCGGTGCCCAGGGTGGCAGTTTGTTGCACACCGTAAGACCAGCGATCACGGTCACGCAAGGCGTCGCCGGGCATGAAGTCCCAGCGCCAAGTGCCTGCGTGGCTAGGCTCGAGGTAGCGAAATTCGCTGGCCAGGTTGATACCGCGCTTGCTCATGTAGGTCGGCGACAAGGTGGCATCGCGGTTGGGTGCGATGTCCAGGTAATAAGGCAGCGTCAAGGACACACCGCTGGTGGTGTCCACGGCATAGGTTGGCGGCAGTACGCCCGAGCGGCGCTTGTCGCTCAGCGGAAAACTCAGCGTGCCTGGCCAGTGCAGGAGGGGCACATCCTGAAAGCGCAAGGTGGCGCCCGTGGCCTCGCCGACTTCCTGCTCAAAGTCGAAATAAAAACGCTCGCCGCGCAGCTCCCACGACGGCGCCCAGCTCGCTTCGTTGTCACGCTCGCACGTGGTGTATCGGGCCTGCCGCGCCACAAGGCGCTTGTTATCCAGGAAATCGATGCGCAGCGCCTGCCCGTTGCCGCCGCCTGCAAAACGGTAGTTTGGTTGGTCAAAAGTGCCTTCAAAGCTGCCCAGACGCAGCTCGAGCGCCGGTCCCCAAAATTGGTTGCCCGCGTTGCTGATGCGCACATTGCCCCGGGTCTTGAGCAAGTCATCCGGCGCAAAGTAATCCACACGGTCAGCGCGCAAGACTGTACCGCCGCGGCGCAGTTCGGCATGGCCCTCAATCACGGTCTCCAGGTCGGGCCGGCCCGTGATGGCATCGCCAAAAACAAAGGTCGGGAGTTCGTTGCCGCGCCCGGCCGGCGGCTTCTCGGCCAGCAGGGGCGTACTCTGAAGGACCGGCCCGAACGGAGCTTCGCCGCCGGCAGCGGGCAGGGTTTGCGCCCACAAGTGCGCGCCCGGCATCAGGCCCAGCGAGATCAGGCCGACCAGGCTGAGCGCCGCTTGCGCGCACGGGGCGAGAATAAGGGGGGCGCGAGATGCAGAACGCATCGTGAATGTGAGATAAACCCGGTTTGTCGACTTCCGCCTGATTATCCATGACCCCCTCCGACTCAAGCCCGTCCCGCGCCGCCGCCGCAAGCCCTCCGATTGTCTGGAACGACCCGGCCAGAGGCGCCGCGTTTGCGCAGTGGCTGGCCGCCACCAGCGCCAGCTTCCAGCTGGATCCGGCCACACTGCGGCTGGCATCCGCCGACGCCAGCTTCCGGCGTTACTTGCGCATCGACCAGGGCGCCGGCAGTTGCATCATCATGGACGCGCCGCCCGCGCTCGAAGACTGCGCGCCCTTCGTCAAGGTGGCGGAGCTGATGGCTCAGGCCGGGCTGAACGCACCGCGCGTGCTGGCCTGGGACGCGGCGCAAGGCTTCATGCTGCTGACCGACCTCGGGGCGCACACCATGATGCAAGTGATCCAGCAACAAGGGCAAGGCGCGCTGGAGCTGACGCCGCAGGCCGGCCAGACAGTGCACCAGCTCTACATGGACGCCGTCGATGTGCTGATCCGCTGGCAGCTGTCCTCGCGTCCCGACGTACTGCCAGCCTATGACGATGGGCTGCTGTCGCGCGAGCTGGCACTGTTTCCTGACTGGTACATCGCCCGCCACCGCGGCATCGCCGTGGACGCCGGCCTGCAGCAAAAACTCGACGGTTTTTTTGCGCAAATCAAGGACAGCAACCTCCATTCATTAGGCGGCGCACGCGTCTTCGTACACCGCGACTTCATGCCCCGGAACTTGATGGCCTGCGCCACCAGCGACCCGGCGAACAGCAAGGGGGCCAACAACCCCGCCGCAGGGCCGCCCCAAGGCGGCGCAACCCCCTCGGGGGGCAGCGCAGTAAGCGTAGCGACCAGCGTGAGGGCCAACAGCCCCGTCGCAGGGCCGCCCCAAGGCGGGGCAGCCCCCCCGGGGGGCAGCGCAGTACGCGAAGCGACAAGCGTGGGGGCAAACAGCCTGGGTGTACTGGACTTCCAGGACGCCGTCTACGGCCCGATCACCTACGACATCGCCAGCCTGATGCGTGACGCTTTCCTGAGCTGGGACGAGGAGTTCGTGCTCGACATCACCATCCGCTACTGGCAAAAGGCCCGCAAGGCGGGGCTGCCGGTGGGCGACGACTTTGGCGAGTTTTACCGGGCCGTGGAATGGATGGGCTTACAGCGCCACCTGAAGATTCTGGGCATCTTTGCGCGGCTCACGCTGCGCGACGGCAAACCGCAGTACCTGGCCGACACGCCGCGCTTCATCAAGTACGCACGCAGCACGGCCTCGCGTTACCGCCAGCTCGGGCCGCTGATGGTGCTGCTCGACGAGATTGAAGGCAACGAAACCCGCGTGGGCTACACGTTTTGAAAACCCGCCCGGAGCGCGCCCGATGAGCGCGCGCTTTTACGCCGACCTGCCGCTGCAAGCCGGCGCCGAACTCCAGCTGCCCGACGGCACCGCCCGCCATGTGCAGGTCTTGCGCCTGCAGCCCGGCCAGCACATCACGCTCTTTAACGGGCAAGGCGGCGAGTGGGACGCCAGCATCCGGCGCATGGGTCGCAGCGAGGTGGAGGTGACCGTGGGGGCGCAGCGGGACACCGAACGTGAACCTGCGCGCGCCGTGCACCTGGCGATGGGCATGCCGGCCAACGAGCGCATGGACTGGCTGATTGAAAAAGCCGCCGAACTTGGCAGCGCCAGCCTGCAACCGCTGCACACCAGCCGCAGTGTGCTGCGCCTGGCGGGCGAGCGGGCTGACAAAAAGCAGCTGCACTGGCAGTCGGTGGCGGTCGCGGCCTGCGAACAATGCGGCGGCAACCGCGTGCCGGCCGTGGCCCCCGTGCGGGACTTCAGCGCCTGGCTCAAAGCCTTGCCGCTTTTGAGCCCGCAAGCCCCGATGCTGCGCTGCCTGCTGTCGCTGGCTGAAGGCACGCGGCCACTGGTCGAGGTGCTTAAAGACGTCGCGCCGGACAGCCCGGTGCTGTTCCTGAGCGGACCCGAGGGCGGCCTGAGCCCGGAAGAAGACGCCCGGGCCCGCGCAGCAGGCTTTGTGCCGGTCACCCTGGGGGCCCGTGTGCTGCGCGCCGAAACCGCCGCCCTGGCGGCGCTGATGACGGCGCTGGTGAGCGCAATCGGGCGTTGAATCCGGGCGGCCACCTGGCCGCGCCCCGGACGGCTGTATAAAGCTCTACTGATATGAAAGCTCCAGGCATGCTCTTATGAATAAAAATCTGTGGCTTCTTACCTTTTGCCAAGGCCTTTTCCTCACCAATAACGTGACCTTCATCGCCATCAATGGCCTGGTGGGCCTGAGCCTGGCGCCGCTGGGCTGGATGGCGACCTTGCCGGTGATGGGTTATGTGGTGGGTGGCGCCCTGTCGACCGGGCTGGTGGCAGGCACGCAAAAGCGCTTTGGCCGCAAGACCTCGTTCCAGTTCGGCCTGTTGGTGGCGATGGGCTCGGCGCTGGTCTGCGCCTGGGCGGCTTTCAGCAGCCAGTTCTGGCTGCTGGTAGCCGCCACGCTGGTGGCAGGCTATTACAACGCCAACGCGCAGCTGTACCGCTTTGCCGCGGCCGAGCTGGCGGCACCTGCCTTCAAGGAAAAAGCCGTCTCGCTGGTCATGGCCGGCGGGCTGATGGGCGCGATCGCCGGGCCGAACCTGGCCGCAGCCACCCGCAGCCTGACCACCGTGCCTTTTGCCGGCGCTTATCTGGCGCTGGCTGGGGTGGCGCTGCTGGCCATGCTGCTGCTGGCGGCGATCGACTTTCCGCCGGCGCCGCCCAACGGGCCGGCCGGCGCCGGCGGGCGACCGCTGGGCGAGATCATGCGGCAACCGGCCTTCATCGTGGCGGCCTCGGCCGGCGCGCTGGGCTATGGCGTGATGAACCTCCTGATGGCGGCCACGCCGATTGCCATGCAGGTCTGCGGCCTGCCTTTTTCAGACACCGCGCTGGTGCTCGAGTGGCATGTGATCGGCATGTTTGCGCCCGGCTTTTTCACCGGCCACCTGATCAAGCGCTTTGGCACGCTGCCGATCATGGCGGTGGGGCTGGCGCTGAATGCGGCCTGCGTGCTGATCGCGCTGTCGGGCGTGCAGCTGCATCAGTTTGTGGTGGCGCTGTTTTTGCTGGGTGTAGGCTGGAATTTTCTGTTCACGGCCAGCACCACGCTGGCACTGAGCACCTACCGGCCTGAAGAAAAAGACAAGGCCCAGGGTGCGCTGAACTTTTGCGTGTTCGCCGTGCTGGCGCTGTCCTCGCTGGCGTCGGGCGTGCTGGTCACCACGCAGGGCTGGACGCTGCTGAACATGGGCTCGCTGCTGCCGCTGGCACTGATAGGCGCGGCCATCGGCTGGCTGGCCTGGCAACGGCGGCCGGCGCTGGCCTGAGCGGCCATGGCGGCCATGACGGCATCAGGGCCGGAGTGAAACCGGTGCCGGACCCGGCGCCGACGCCCAAGCCCGAGTCTTCAAGGCCGGCATCCAGGCAGACGCTGCGCGCGGATCAAAACCGGGCGTCCAGCCACGCCTTGAGCGCCGCCCGCACGGCCGCAGCCCCGGCCGGAGCCTCGTTGAAAATCTCGTGATACAGCGACTCGAAGCCCTGCACGCTCAGGGTTCCTGGCTGCACCCGTGGCGAGGCCGCCGCCGCTGCAAAAGCCCGGCTGCCTGCGGGGTTGACGAGATGGTCAGTGCCCGCATAAAGCAGCAAGGTCGGCACGCGCCAGTCAGCGGCTGCCGCCACCGTCGCCGGGCCGGCCGTGGCAATGAAACGGGCCAGCCGTGCCGAGATTTTCGGATGCACCAGCGGATCGGCCTGGTAAGCGGCAACGACCGCCGCGTCG
>CAJAOB010000113.1 GCA_903941205.1 uncultured Burkholderiales bacterium
CACCTTGCTGCCGGCTTTGCTGGCCAGCTTTCGGGACCGCTTTCCGGGCATTGAGGTGGATCTGTTGGACTTGCCGGTGGATGGCGTCGCCAAAGCCGTGCGTGAGGGCCAGGCAGATTTTGGCGTGTGTACGGCCGACCAGGAGATGGTCGGGATGGTCGCCACCACGCTCTACCAGGACCGGTTGATGCTGGCTTGCCTGGCTGACCATCCCTTGGCCGGGCGCAAGGAACTGCGACGGGCCAAGCTGGCCGGCGAGCCGCTGGTGCCGGCGTTTGAAGTGACCCATGTCAGCACCGCAGTGGGTTTGTTGAGGCCGGCAAACTGCGCGAACGCGTCAGCATGATGCGGGGCTCCAGGAACGAAGTGGAACGCATCACCGGCGACCACGCCGGGCAATAAATCTGCACTTGTGCCGGTGTAGCTCAGTCGGTAGAGCCGCTCGTTCTTAAAGAGAAGGTCGGGTGTTCAATTCATCTCTCCGGCACCAATGCCCTCTGAAGAAGTCCCCGGTCCTCGCGACTCACAGGGGATTTTTTCTTTGCGGGTGCTGCCCGGAGAGCGCGACATCAGTCCAGCGTGATACCGGTCTTGGTGATGATGGCGCCCCACTTGCGCGACTCGCTGTCGATGAAGGACTTGAATTGCGCGGCCGAACCGCCACCCAGAATCAGGCCTTGCTTGGCCATGTTCTGCTTGAATGCCGGGTCGGCCATGGCGGCGTTGACGTCGGCGTTGATGCGGTTGACGATTTCGGCGCTGGTGCCGGCGGGTGCAAACAGGCCGTTCCAGGCCAGTGCGTCAAAGCCTGGAAAGCCGGCTTCAGCCACAGTGGGTAAATCGGGGCGGGCTGCCAGGCGCTGCGGGCTGGTGACGGCCAGCAGCTTCAGGCGGCCACCCTGCACCAGTGCCAGCAAGGCGGGCTCCACCGCCATCAAGGCCTGGGTTTCACCCTGGGCCACCGACAGCGCTGCCGGCGGCGAGCCATTGAAGGGAATGTGCGCGGCCTCAAAGCCCGCCGTGGTTTTGAGCAATTCCATCGTCAGATGCGAAGAGCTGCCCAGGCCGACCGAGGCGTAGCTGACCTTGTTGCCCTGCGCCTTGGCCCAGGCCACGTACTCGCGCAGGTTGTTGGCCGGGTGGTTCGCCGGCACGGCCATCACGTTGGGCTGCGAAGTGGTCAGCACAATCGGCAGCAGGTCTTTGGCCGGGTCGTAAGGCATCTTCTTGAACATGAAGGGGCCAAAGGCAATCGGGCCGTTGAAGCCGATGCCCAGCGTGTAACCGTCGGGCGCAGCCTTGGCCACGGCGTCCATGCCGATGGTGCCACCGGCACCTGGCTTGTTCTCGACCACCAGCGGCTGGCCCCAGCGGGCTTTGAGTGTTTCACCCATGCTGCGGACGATCACATCGAGCGAGCTGCCGGCAGGCGCAGGCACGAGCACGCGCACCGGTTTGTCAGGCCAGCTTTGGGCCGCCGCCGGCATAGCAATTAGCGCGCACAGGCCCATTGCGGCCGCGATGAACCGGGTCAAATGGCGTGTGGATGCGTGGCAATTCATGGCATGTCTCCTGCGTTGATGAATTTTTGTCTGGGGTGGGAAGCTCTGCATCATAGGGCGGGCAGGCGCCTGGCTCGCCGCCTGGCGCGTTTGAAATTTAGAAAATCCAGCTACGGGAAACCACTCTTTGGCCGGCCTGCCGGCCGGTGATAAGGTGAAGAGTTGCAACGCGCCCTGCGCCCTCTTTTAAAGGAGACAAAACCATGACTTCCAAGCCGACACTTTCTCAAGTTCGTCAGTTGTTTTTGCCTGTCGCCCTGCTGGCCGCTGCCGGCAGCGCCCTGGCGCAAGACGCCTGCACGAACCGCGGTCAACTGGACAACGCCTATTGCGATGCCAACAAGGATCTGGTGGCCGATCTGCCCACCGACAAGAGCAAGCAACGCGACCCTTCCACACTGGTTTGGGCTTATACCCCCGTAGAAGACCCGGCCGTTTACGCCAACATTTTCAAACCCTTCACCGAGCACCTTGAAAAGTGCGTTGGCAAAAAAACCGTGTACTACCCGGTACAGTCCAACGCCGCCGAAATCGAAGCCATGCGCTCCGGCCGCCTGCACTTTGCAGGTTTTTCAACCGGCCCGACCGGCTTTGCAGTCAACATGGCCGGTGCCGTGCCTTTTGCGGCCAAGGGCGTGGGCAACGATGTGCGCGGCTACAACCTGCTGGCCATCGTGAAAGCCAGCAGCCCGTTTCAAAAACTCGGCGATCTCAAAGGCAAGAAAGTCGCCCACACATCGCCGTCTTCCAACTCGGGCAACCTGGCGCCGCGCGTGCTCTTCCCCGACCTCGGCCTGACCCCAGACACCGATTACAAGCCGATGATGTCCGGCGGGCATGACAAGTCCATTCTGGGCGTGGCCTCGGGCGACTACGAAATGGCGGCCGTCGCCTCCGACGTGTATGACCGGATGATCACGCGCGGCACGGTCAAGAAGGATGATTTCCGGGTCATTTACCGCAGCGCCACTTTCCCGACATCGTCTTTTGCCTATGCGCATGACCTCAAGCCCGAGCTGGCCACCAAACTTCAGCAATGCTTCTACAGCTTCCGCTTTCCAGCGGCGATGCAAAAAGAATTCAACGGCGACGACCGTTTCCTGCCGATCACTTATGCCAAGGATTGGGCTGTGGTGCGTGATGTGGCCGAAAAATCCGGCACACCCTACAACAAGGCCGCTTACGAGGCCGAGGCCAAGCGCGAAGCAGAGGCCGCTGCCAAGCTCGCAGCGCAAAAGAAACCCTGAGCGTGAACGCACAAGCACCCGCCCTGCTTTCCATCCAGCATCTGCGCAAGGAATACCGCGCTGGTGAGGCGGTTCTGCTGGACATCAACCTGGACATTGATGCCTCCGGCGTGACGGCGATCATCGGCCCGTCAGGCACCGGCAAGTCCACGCTGATTCGTTGTATCAACCGCCTGATTGACCCGACCGCCGGGGAGATCCTCTTCAAGGGGGTCAACCTGGCACAGTTGCAAGGCAAGGCCCTGCGTGAAGCCCGCTGCCACATCGGCATGGTCTTTCAGGAATACAACCTGGTTGAACGCCTTACGGTGATTGAAAACGTGCTGTGCGGCAAGCTCGGCACCCTGCCGGTATGGCGCCCCTTGCTGCGCAAGTTCCCCGCCGAAGACATTGCGCGGGCCTTCGATCTGATCGATGCGGTGGGGCTGTCGCAAGACTTCGCCTCGCGCCGGGCAGACGCCTTGTCTGGCGGCCAGCGGCAACGGGTTGGCATTGCCAGGGCCTTGATGCAAGAGCCCGGTCTGATCCTGGCGGACGAACCCACCTCCTCGCTGGACCCCAAGACCTCGGTCGAAATCATGGAACTGCTGGACCAGCTTTCGAAGCAGCGCAAGGTTCCGGTCATCGTCAACATCCACAACGTGGACCTAGCCCGCCGGTTTGCCACGCGCATCATCGGCATGTCCCGCGGCGCCATTGTTTTTGACGGCCCGCCTGACTCGCTGGAAGACCGCCATCTCAACGAGATTTACGGCGGCGAGGACTGGCAAGCGTGACCGAAGCAGCCCTGCGCACCGCCCCGCGCCCCGCGGCCTTTGCCGTGCACTGGCCAACTCGCCTGGCCTGGATCGGCCTGGGCCTGTATGTGCTGTACGCCGCTGGGCAGGTCAATGTGTCCTGGGATCGCATCGTCAGCGGCATGCCGCAGGCGGCCAAGCTTTTCAGCCGCATGTTTCCCCCCAACATGGCGGCCGACAAGCTGGACTTGATCACCACCGGCATGCTGGAGACTGTGCAAATTGCCGTCATCGCCACGGTTGTCGGCGTGCTGCTGTCGCTGCCGCTCTCGCTCATGGCGGCGCGCAATTTGTCGCCCGGCTGGCTGGCGGCGAGCGCCCGGGTTTTCATTGCCGTCTGCCGCTCGTTTCACCCGGTGATCGTCTCCATCCTGTTCGTCAAGGCCGTGGGCTTTGGCGCGCTGGCGGGTGTGATGGCCCTGATTGTTTCCAGCATGGGCTTCATTGGCAAACTCTTTGCCGAGGTGCTGGAGGAGCTCAATGAAAAGCAGGTCGAGGCGGTGCGCTCCACAGGGGCCGGGTTTTTCAGCGTGCTGATCATGGCGGTGATGCCGCAGGTGTTTGCGCGCTTCATCGGCCTGAGCGCCTACCAGTTTGACTCCAACCTGCGCAACTCCACCATGGTTGGCATTGTGGGCGGCGGCGGCATTGGCGCGGCGCTGTTCACGGCTTACCAGCGCTTTGACTATGACGTTGTGCTGACCATCCTGATCGTCATCATTGCGTTGATCATGCTGGCTGAACTGCTGGCCAACGGCTTGAAAAAAATCTTCCGGTGAACCCATCTGTGCCTACCGCCAACCACCCAAGCTGGGAGCGCTTCAGCGCGGTCGAGCGCATCGGCAGATCGGCCTTTTACATCGTCACCGTCGTGGCGTTTTTCTGGGCCATCAAAAAGATTGAAATCATCCCCGAGTTCTTGTACGACGCGCCCGAGCAGACCGCCGACCTCTTCAAGCGCATGTGGCCGTTCGACTGGAAGTTTTACCCTAAAAACATCCATCCGGCCCTGATTGAAACCTTTCACATCGCCACGCTGGGCACGCTGATTTCGATCTTGATCGCGGTGCCGCTGGCGTTTTTGTCGGCACGCAACGTCACCCGCAGCAAGACGCTGAACTGGATCGCCCAATTCATCTTTGTCTCCACGCGTTCGGTCAACTCGCTGATCTGGGCCTTGCTGTTTGTGGCCATCTTCGGCCCGGGTGCGCTGGCCGGCGTGCTGTCGATCGCGTTTCGCTCTATCGGTTTTGTGGGCAAGCTTTTTGGCGAGGCCATCGAAGAAGCCCATCGCGGCACCATAGAGGCCCTGACGGCCTGCGGTGCGCCGCCCAGCATGTTGCTGGCCAAAGGCTACTGGCCGCAGGTCAGCCCGGCTTTCTGGTCTGTGGCCCTGCTGCGCTGGGACATCAACATACGTGAATCAGCCGTGCTCGGTCTGGTGGGTGCCGGCGGCATTGGCGTGGCGCTCGACAGCGCCATGAACAACCTCTACTGGGACCAGGTGGGGCTGATCCTGGCGATCATCTTCACCGTGGTCATCGTCGCCGAGATAATCACCTCGGTCATCCGCTCACGCATCTTGTAAGTATCGGGCGGGCGCCTGCACGGAGTTCTTCAACATGCATCACGTCAGCATCCGTAAACATATCGTTGACCGGGTGCTCGCCCGGCGCGGCAAGTTCCACTGGTTTGAGCAGTTGGACCCCGAGCGCTCGGCCTTGCTGGTGATTGACATGCAAAACACATTTTGCGAGCCGGGATCGCCTGCCGAGGTGCCTGCCGCGCGCAGCATCGTGGCACCCATCAATGCCTTGACGCTAGGCTTGCGGGCTCTGGGGGTACCGGTGTTCTGGGTGCTGCATGCCAACACGCAACTGGCTGACAGAGACGACTGGAAGATTTTCTTCAACCATGTGGTGGCCGATGAAGTGCGTGCGCGCACGCTGCAAAGCCTGACGCCCGGGCGCCAGACTGTCTGGCATGAGCTACAAACGGCGCCGCAAGACCTGACCGTTTTTAAAAACCGCTACAGCGCGCTGATTGCCGGCGCGTCCACGCTGGAGCCTATGCTGCGCAACTTCGGCATCGACACCCTGCTGATCGCCGGCACCAAGACCAACATCTGCTGCGAGTCCACAGCGCGCGACGCGATGATGCTGGACTTCAAGGTGGTGATGCTCTCTGACTGCTGCGCCGCGCTGTCGGACGAGGAGCATCTGGCCACGCTGGAAACTTTCATCCAGCAGTTCGGCGATGTGATGACCGGCAACGAGGCGCTGGATGCCCTCAAGGCGCGGCATCCCTCGTCACAATAGCCGCATGAGCGAGCCCAAGAACCCTGCCCGCCCCGAGTCTGTGACCTTGCGCCAGCTGCGCGCCTTCGTGGCGGTGGCGCAAGAGCAAAGCATCACCCGGGCGGCCCAGCGGCTGCACCTGACGGCGTCTGCGCTGTCCATGCTGGTCAGCAGCCTCGAGGCCGAACTGGCGGTGCGCCTGTTTGAGCGAACCACGCGCCGGGTGGTTCTGACCGAAGAGGGCCAGGCGCTACTGCCCTCGGTACAAACGGTGTTCAAGGACCTGGACCAGGCTTTTGAGGGCTTGCGCCAGTTGTCTGACCGCCGTAGCGGCCGCTTTGCCGTGGCAACGTCGCCTTTGTTGGCGGCCACCTTGCTGCCTACCTTGCTGGCCAGCTTTCGGGCCCGCTTTCCCGGCATCCAAGTGGATTTGTTGGACTTGCCGGTGGACGGCATCGCCAAAGCCGTGCGTGAGGGCCAGGCAGATTTTGGCGTGTGCACGGCCGACCAGGAGGTGGCCGGGCTGGTCGCCACCACGCTCTACCAGGACCGGCTGATGCTGGC
>CAJAOB010000114.1 GCA_903941205.1 uncultured Burkholderiales bacterium
AGTGGCCGGTGAGGTCGGAGTTGTGTACATGTGTCCATCTAAAGTTTATGGACACAAGCATCCTTGTTCAGCTGCGCGAATTCAAGGTGAGATCGCCGGACGGATACATAAGTGGTCAATTTTCGGTCGGCGTCAACACACATGGCGCCTGACTGGCTTGGTATGAGTTTGGAGGATGCTGCAGCGAGTTTGCGAGTTTCATCCCGGTTACCTGGTGGCTTGATCGCCAATGCTGTGATCAGCTCGGTTGCCCAAGGGGTGGCCAGTTTGATGGTGATGCAGGACCAGACCACGCCTTGCGAGTTGATTGGAACGAGGCAGCGCGATCAAATCAAGGCCTACGCAAACATTAACCGCGCAACGCAAGATCGGACGCCAGCTGGCTTCGTTAAAACAGCTCTACGAGCACGTAAGCAAGGATTTTCAGCCTTCAAGGCGGCTCCGTTTGACGGATTGACGCCTTCAAGTTGTGCCAGTCTGGAGGGGAAAAAGAAAATTCACCACGGCATAGAGGTCATCAGCGCGCTACGCGATGCGCTGGGTGCCGATGCATTGCTGATGGTGGATTGCCACTGGCGCTTTGATGAAGCGGGCGCCATGTATGCGCTCAAAGAACTTCAGGCTGTAAAGCTGCACTGGTACGAGTGTCCAATCGCCGAGAACCACGCACATTGGCCCGCTACAAGAAGAATCCGGGCTGCCGCCAATGCACAGGGTGTGTTGCTCGCAGCTGCTGAAAGTCAGGTGGGCGTCGCGGACTTCAAGACTTTGTTCGATGAAGCACTCTACGATGTCGTGATGCCCGATATCAAGTACTGTGGCGGACCCTGGGAGATGCTGCGCATAGCGCAGCTCGCCGCAGAAAACGGAGTTCAGTTCTCACCTCATAACCCTTCCGGTCCGGTCTGTACCTGGCACAGCCTTCAAGTAGCAGCTGCCGCGCCAAGCTGTAGCATGCTGGAGATCCAGTTTGACGAAAGTCATTTGTATGACGAAATTCAGACGGAATTGGTTTTGCGACTTCAAAACGGAGAATTTACTGTGTTGAATCGACCAGGGTTCGCGCTTGGCCTACAACCTGCCGTATTAGAAAAACACCCTTACAAGTCAGTCCCCCCTGGGGCCGAAACGCTCCTTAATCGGTGATGCTGGAAAAGATTCATCAAGCCTGTGAACTTTAGCGATGATTTGTATGAATATTGCGCATCTGAACTCAGGCTCCCAAGTCCAGCGCTGCATTTGGGATTCTCCATTTCAGTTTTGACAACATACCAGTCTACTGATTTGAAGGAAGAGCAACTGCTTTGACCATCCTCCGCGTTTGCCCCGGTCAAACCACCGCGTGGCAAGCGATCTTGATGCCCTTGAAGGCGCGCAGCGGTGGGCGCTCGGTGCGGCAGATGTCGGTCACCTGCGGGCAGCGCGGGTGAAAGGTGCAGCCGGTGGGCGGGTTCAGAGGGTTGGGCACCTCGCCTTGCACGGGCGTGCGGGCCCGACCGGTGTCGTGCATCTTGGGTATGGCGTCCAGCAGCATCCGGGTGTAAGGGTGCTGCGGGTTCGAAAACAGCTGGTGCTTGTCGGCCAGCTCCACCAGCCGGCCCAGGTACATCACGCCCACCTGGTCGCTCACATGGCGCACCACTGCAAGGTTGTGGCTGATGAACAGATAGGTCAGGCCGCGCTCGCGCTGCAGGTCCTTCATGATGTTGAGCACCTGCGCCTGCACGCTCACATCCAGCGCTGAAGTGGGCTCGTCGCAGACCAAAAATTCCGGCGCTGTGGCCAGTGCCCGCGCGATCGAGATGCG
>CAJAOB010000115.1 GCA_903941205.1 uncultured Burkholderiales bacterium
ACCCACAAAGGCCGGCATGATGGCGCCGAACACCATGATGAGGCCGTGCATGGTGGTGAGCTGGTTGAACAACTCGGGGTTGAGCAGTTGCAGACCAGGCTGGTACAGCTCGGCACGGATACCCATGGCCAGCACGCCGCCGACGATCAGCATGGTAAAGGCGAACAACAGGTAAAGCGTCCCGATGTCTTTGTGGTTGGTCGCATAGACCCAGCGCCGCCAGCCCGTGGGGGCATGGTGGTCGTGATCGTGGTCGTGGGCGTGATGGTCTAGAACGGCACTCATCTGACTTCCTTTGAAAACTTATCTTGGCGCAGGCCGGTCAAACCGGCAATGAACATGAAGGGCGGTAGGCTGGCTATTTCCGTGCGGCCTGGAACTCGGCAGGCTGCACCAACTGGCCCGTCTTGTTGGACCAGCTGTTCTTGGTGTAAGTCACGACAGCAGCGAGATCGGTATCGCTGAGCTGCTTCCAGGCGGGCATCGCACCGTTGTTTTGACCATTTAACATGACCGCGATCTGCTTGAGATGATCCTTGTCGAGCACGATGGCAGAGCCGTCCAGCGCCTTGATCGGCCCCGCACCTTTGCCGTTGGCCTGGTGGCAAGCAGCGCAGTTGGCCGCGTAAACCTTCTCGCCACGGGCAACCAGATCCGCCTGGGTCCAGACTTTGGAGGGATCATCGGCTTTGGCCGCAGCCTCCTTGAGCTTGACGCCGGCCCACTGGCTGTACTGTTCTGCGGTGACTACCTTGACATGAATCGGCATGTAGGCATGCTCTTTACCGCATAGCTCCTGGCACTGACCATAGAAGTCGCCGGTTTTCTCAGCGCGGAACCAGGTGTCGCGAACAAAACCGGGAATCGCATCTTGCTTAATGCCGAAAGCCGGCACGGCGAAAGCGTGAATCACGTCATTGGCAGTCGTGATGATGCGAATTTTCTGATTAACAGGCACCACCAGCGGGTTGTCCACCTTCAGCAGGTAGTTGTCGATTTCCTGACCCTTTTTGGGGCCGCCGTCATTGGAAATCTGTCGATGGCTGGCGTCGAGCGTCGAAACAAAACCGATCCCTTCGCCTTCGCCCTTGATGTACTCGTAACCCCATTTCCACTGCATGCCCGTAGCTTTGATGGTCAGATCAGCGTTGGTCGTGTCTTTGGATGCCACCAAGACCTTGGTGGCCGGCAAGGCCATGCCGATAACGATCAGGAAAGGAATCACTGTCCAGGCGATTTCGACGGCAGTGGATTCGTGAAAGTTGGCAGCCTTGTGGCCGACCGACTTGCGATGCTTCCAGATCGAATAGAACATGACGCCGAAAACCGCCACAAAGATCACCAAACAGATGATCATCATGAACCAATGCAACCAGATCTGCTCGGCCGCAATGCGGGTGATCGGCTCTGGAAGATTCAGCTGGTTCACGGCAGGGCCGCCTGGCAAATCCTTGACTGCGGCAAACGCGGCTGTGCTGACGGATGCTGAAGCGGCCAGCAAGGCTGGGGCGGCCGTTACCTTGAAAAACTGGGTCAGGGGCGCCTTCTTCATAGACTCCGGAATTGCTCCTGCGCACGTCTTTCCAGGCCTTGTGGTTTTGCTTGCGTTCATCTTCATCACTTTTAGGGAATCAATTACGGACTAATCTAACCGGCTGATTATAAAGATAGCCCGAGTGGCTGATTGTGTAGGCCGTTGTTGACGCAGGACTTTCAGTCGCAACGCCCTAGCCCGCTCGCAAGGCGAAGCGGATTTCCCGGGCCAGCGCAGGGCGCAACTCAGGGCGCAAGTGCCTGCCGACGACGACTGAGCGACCCTGGCCCGACACTTCAATGAGCGAACCGTCGCCGCGTTGGGGCTCGACCCGAACCCATTCGCGGGCAAACTCTGCGCGCTGGGTTCGTCCCGCAGTTTCCAGCTCGACGACCAGCTGGCCGCCATGCAAAACAATTTTCTCGCCGTCTCGCGCATGGCGCGCATAAACCAGAAAGGCCGCGCCCACCACGATGAGTTCGAGCGATGCAAACGGCAGCACCAGATGCGCCCCCTGCAACCAGAAAGCCAGTGCGATGCTCAGAGAGACCACACAAAGCGAAAGGTAGAGTTTGCCGAGCTGCGCAGGGGTGACCGAGCAATTTCGCTGTAGCAGCCACTGGACTGCGGGTGAGCTGGGTTCACCCTGCATGCGCGAGGTGCCAAAGCGGAGTTGAGAGGCTGGATTCGACACGAGAACCACTTAGAAAGTGCAGATGCGCGGGAACATGCCCGAAAGGCCCAGATGAATATTGTAGTCACGCATCCGGCAGGGCACGTTGGCCTTGCAAGATGCTGCGCATGTCGGCCACCGACACCGAACTGAGCGCAGAGACCTTCACCCTCGGGCGCGCCTTGAGCGCATGGCCGTAAATCAACTCGAAGGTCAGCGTGATGCGGCCATCCGGCCCGCGCGGCAGGCGCTCGCTGATCAACTGCTCCAGCCGGGCTTTCCAGGCCCGCCCGCGCAAGCCTGCAAACCGGTCGGGATGAAAATTGCGCCCCAGCTCGGCCAACTCTTGCAGCAGGCGCGCTGGCGTCTCGAAGGTCAGGGTGATTCGTTCCATGTCCATCACCGGTTCGGCAAACCCGGTTTGCACCAGCATGTCGCCCCAATCGTGCATGTCGGTCAGCTGATGACTTGCAGGCGGCCAGCTGAGCGCCTCGTAAAGCGCCCGCACTTCCCGGGCTGTGTCGGGCCCCAGGCAGGAGAACATCAAAAAACCGTCGACGGCCAGCAAGCGATGCCAGTCGGCCAGCAGCGCCAGCGGATCAGCCGTTTCATGCAGCGCCATATTGGCCCAAAGCATGTTCAGCGTGCCGGGCTCCGGCCTGTCAAAACGCGTGGCTGGCG
>CAJAOB010000116.1 GCA_903941205.1 uncultured Burkholderiales bacterium
CGGCGATTTTAGACGGCCGTCTGGACTGCCGGGGCCTTTGGGCTTTGCGTGAACCCCTTGAGCGTGTTCAAGATCCCTTTGCGGTATCGGACCTGACTTGGAAAAATCCCAATAATGGGTTTAGGGCCGGCCGCCGCGATCGCCCGCGGCCTTTTGTAGGCGCGGCCCGCTCTCCTGGGTCAGAGCTTGCAGCAGGTCTGAGCGGACTTGACCCGCGTCAACGTCCTTAGCCGCTGCCTGCCAGACCATGAAGCATGGCGGTCGTTCGAGGTACTGGCTTTCAGGGCCGCGGCATGCCGGAAAGGGAGAGCTTGCATGGCCGGCCAAAAAATTCTCATCATTGAAGGCCATCCCGATGTGTCGGCGCCTCATCTTTGTCATGCGCTCGCGGACGCCTATGCCGAGGGTGCGCACGCAGGCGGGCGTGAAGTGCGGCGTGCGGTACTCGCCAAGCTCGACTTTCCTTTGCTCAGGAGTCAGCAGGAATGGGAGCACGGCAGTTTGCCGCCCGAGTTGGCCCGGGCGCAGACGGACATCGTCTGGGCTGATCATTTGCTGCTGATCTTTCCGCTCTGGCTGGGCGATATGCCGGCGCTGGTCAAGGGCTTTCTGGAGCAGGTCGCGCGGCCCGGCTTTGCATTCAGGGCCGAAGGCGGCAACCCCTTTGGTCACAAGGCGCTCAAGGGGCGCTCGGCGCGCGTTGTGGTCACCATGGGCATGCCGGCAGTCGCTTACCGCTGGTACTTCCGGGCCCACAGCCTCAAGGCGCTGGAGCGCAACATCCTGGGTTTTGTGGGTATTGCGCCCATTCATGAAACGCTGATCGGCATGGTCGGCAAGTCCGGTGAGGTATTTGAAGATGCCCAGAAGTGGCTTGCCAGGCTGCGCAAGCTGGGGCACGAGGGCGCGTGAGCGGTCTTGTCTGTGGCCTTTGGCTCAGGGGTTGAACTCGCGTGCAGGCGAGCACGGGCAAGTAGGACTACCGCAAACGCAAATGGATTGCCGAGCCACCCAAGGGCTGGATAAAGAACGTACTGGGCTTAAGGCAATTGAGCATGCGAGGAACAGAGAAGGCAAAGGCCGAGTTCAAGCTCGTCTGCCGGTCACTGAATTTACGAAGAATGGGGGCGATGCAGGCAAATTGAGGAAAGAATCCCGGGACAAAGAGGTCCCGCAGGCGACCCTGCAGACCCAATCAGGGACGCGCTATCGCCGCGCGGGGAAAAACGAAGCGATCACCTTGATCAACCGCTTTATTGGGAGTCTGAAAACGCTCTGCCGCCCAGACTCCTAGACCAAGCCATCGCTGCGGGCGTCGCGACTGAGCGCGGCGCTTTGCTTGAGCCGGTTCGGGGCCAGCGCGCCAGCCGAATCGAGGATCGGGTAGGCGATCGAGCAGATGTGCGAGTTGATGCGTTTGAGGTCGCTGATCAGATCGATGTGCAGCGAGCTGGTCTGGATGCTTTGCACCGTGCGCTCGGACAGCCGGTCCAGGTGGCTGGTGGCGTAGGCGCGTTCGAGGTCGCGAAAACGGGCTTTTTCTTCCAGCAGCTTTTGCGCGTCCCGCACATTGCCATTCAAAAAGACGCTCATGCCCAGGCGCAGGTTGTCGATGAGTCGGTCATGCAGCTCGCAGATTTCGGCCATGCCGGCTTCCGAGAAACGCCGGCCCGGCTTGATCTTCTTGTCCTCGATGTCGATGAGGATGCGCTCGATGATGTCGCCGACCTGCTCCATGTTGATGGTGAAGCTGATGATGTCGGTCCAGCGCCGGCTTTCGTCTTCGGCCAGCGCCTCGCGCGAGATTTTCGTGAGGTAGTACTTGATGGCCGAATACAGCGCGTCGACCGTGTCGTCCATCTTGCGCAGGTCCTGCGCCAGTGACAAGTCGTCGCGCTTGATGACTTCGAGCAAGCCCCGCAGCATGGTCTCCACCACATCGGCCTGGTGCAAAGCCTCGCGGGCGGCGCAGGAAATGGCCAGCGAGGGCGTGGCCAGTGCCGAAGCGTCCAGGTGGTGCGATCGGCCCGCCAGCGCGGTTTCGGGCGGCTTGGGCAGCCAGGCCTCGACGCGTCGCGCGACCGGGGCGGTCAGCCCCAGGAACACCACGCCCACCATCAGATTGAAACTCAGATGGAACAGCACCACCACGCTGGCCGGCTCGCCCAACCAAGGCTGGGCATGGCGCTGCCAGAGTCCGAGCAGTGGAACCGCCAGCAGCACGCCGAGAAACTTGAAGATCAGATTGCCCAGCGGCACCTGTCGCACTTCGACAGCCGAGCGGGCTGTGGTGAGCACCGCCAGCAGACCGCTGCCCAGGTTGGCGCCCAACACCAGGCCCAGCGCTACTTCCAGCGGCACCACGCCCGACGCTGCCAGCGTGGCCGTGAGCAGCACGATCGCCAGGCTGGAATAGGACACCACGGCCAGGAAGGCGCCCACGGTGATTTCCAGCAAGAGGTCGCTGTTGAGCGAGCCGAGCAAGGCCTTGATGGCCGGCGCTTCGGTCAGGACGCCGGTGGCCTCGGTGACCAGGCGCAGCGCCAGCAGCATCAGCCCGAGGCCGATCAGCACCCGGCCGAAGCGCCCGGTGTTTCTGTCTTGCTGCGAAATGAACAGCACCACACCGACAAAAATCAGCAGTGGTGAAAGCCAGGACAAGTCAAAGGAAAACACCACCGCCATGACGCTGGTGCCCACGTCGGCACCCAGCATGACGGCCAGCGCCAGCGGTAAAGACACCAGGCCCTGGCCGACAAAGGAAGAAATGATGAGCGCGGTGGCCGTGCTCGATTGCACCAGCGCGGTAACGCCCAGGCCGGAAATTGCGGCGGTGTAGCGGTTGCTGATGCTGCGCGCAAGCACCGCCCGCAAGTCGGCGCCGAACACGCGCAAGATGCCGGTGCGCACCAGATGCGTACCCCAGACCAGCAACGCAATCGCCGCCAGCAGGTTGAGTAAGTGCTTCATTGAACTTTAAAAAGTAGCCTGGGTTATGGAAGCCGCTTTGGCCGCCGGTCGATCCTCGGAGTCCTTGCTGTTTGCCGCTTTGTCTGAGGTCAGGGTAGCAGCTGGACCCTAGATGAGTTTGTTTTGTCGCAAAACGGCAGGCGCTTTTCCGAGCATCCATTCGTGGGCCGGGTCGTTGCGAAAGACCCAGAAGCGGTTGGGGCCGGCCATCACATTGAGGTAGTACAGGTCGTAGCCGTGGGGCGCCACCACCGGGTGGTAGCCGCGCGGCACCATCACCACATCGTGGTCCTCGACGGCGCAGGCTTCGTCCAAGCTGCGGTCGTCGGTGTAGACGCGCTGAAACGCAAAACCCTGGGGCGGGTTGAGGCGGTGGTAGTAAGTTTCTTCGAGCTGGGTTTCGGTGGGCGGTGTTTCGCTGTCGTGCTTGTGCGGCGGGTAGCTTGACGAATGCCCGGCCGGCGTGATGACCTCGACCACCAACAGATGGTCGGCGCCCGGGTCGTCATGCGGCAGGATGTCGCAGACATAGCGGGTGTTGCTGCCTGCGCCGCGCACGCTGCGCCGCATGGCGGCGGAGTCGATCACGCGCAAGGGCCGCGGCTGTGCACCAGCCGGCGCGGTGCACAAGGCGACTTCAGCGTCGCGCGTGGCGCAGATGCTGACGCTCTGACCAGGCGGCACATAGACCGCAGCCGGCGATATGTCATCAAACACGCTGTCGCGCGTCCCCAGTGCGCTGAAGGTCTCGTTCTGAACCCGCACATCCACCGTGCCGCTGAGCACCACCAGACACAGCTCCTTGCTGCCGGTCGTCAGCGCTTCGACTTCGCCAGGGCGCAGGCGGATGGCGCGAAAGCCGACATAGGTCCAGCCGGCGCGCTCGGGCGTGATGTTGACAATTTCGCGGCCTTCGGGCGCCGCTTTGACGAGTAGCGGGCTGACCATCTCAGGCGCCTTGCGCGGTGTTCAGGCGCTCGACGATGCGGCGCAGCGTCTGGTAGCCCTTTTGCGCGTAGGCGTAGCTCGGTGCCAGCGCCGGGTCTTGTTCTGCCTCGACCACCAGCCAGCCCTGGTAGCCGGCGTGGTGCAGGGTCGACAAGATCGCGTCGTAGTCGATCACGCCATCGCCGGGCACCGTGAAGGTGCCGTTGAGCACGCCGCTGAGGAAGCTCCAGCCGTCATTGCGCGCTTGCGCAATCACCTGCGGCCGCACGTCCTTGCAGTGCACATGGACCACGCGGGCCACGTGTTTTTTCAAAAGCGCGTCGGGCTGCGTTGCACCGCCAAAGTAGGCATGACCGGTGTCATACAGCAGGCCGACCGCCGCGGGGTCGGTGAGCGCCATCAGGCGGTCTATGTCTTCGGGCGACTCGACATAAGCGCCCATGTGATGGTGGTAGGCCAGCGTGATGCCATAGCTTTGTTGCAGGTGCATGCCAAAGGCGTTGAGTCGCTCGGCGTAGCCTTGCCACTGGGCGTCGCTTGTAAAGCGCGGTCGCTTGGCCAGTGGCGTGCTGATATTGCCCTGGATGGTGCCGGCGCATTCGCCGTAGACCACGACCTTCACGCCGTTGTATTGCAGCTTGGCCATGTGGGTCTTGCAGCGCTCGATTTCAGCTGCGAGGCTGTCTTCGGCCAGAAATCCCGAGTACCAGCCTGAGACACACGCCAGGCCGAACTCGTCGAGCTTGGCTTTGAGGCCGGGGCCGTCCTTGGGAAATTTATTGCCCAGCTCGAATCCCTCGTAGCCGATCTCCTTGCCTTCGGCCAAGGCGGTTTCCAGGGCCGTTTCGCCGCCCAGCGCGGGCAGGTCGTCGTTCATCCAGCTCAAGGGGTTGATGCCTATGCGTACATTCCAGTTCATCGGGTCTCGCCTCTTGTCTTTACTCTAGGGTTTGGTCGTCGTTTATTTGTAATTACGCACGCTGATTTTCGCGGCCGGCCCGATAGCGCTGCTGCGCCCCGGCCACCTCGGGCCGCTCCGAGACTTCGGGAATCGCCACTTCCCACCAGCAACCACCGTCGGCGGTTGTGCGCGTGTGGGTGGTGTCAATCACGATCACTTGCGTGTGGGTGGCAGCCCGCGCGAGCGCCATGGCGGTCTGCAGTTCCGACAGATTGCCTGCATGCACGCCGCCTGCGCCCAGGCTGCGCGCGTGCATGGCAAAGTCAATCGCTGGCGTCTGGCCGCCGTCGGCAATGCAATCGTCCAGCAGGTTGTTGAAGCTGGCGCTGCCCGAGGCCTCTTGCAGGCGCTGGATGCAGCCAAAGCCGCGGTTGTCCAGCACCACGATGATCAGCTTTTGACCCAGCATCACTGAAGTCGCGATCTCCGAGTTCATCATCATGTAAGAGCCGTCGCCGACCATGACGATGACTTCCTGCGCAGGCCTGGCCATCTTCACGCCCAAGCCACCGGCAATCTCGTAGCCCATGCAGGAATAGCCGTACTCGACGTGGTAATTGCCGGGGCCCTTGGCGCGCCAGAGTTTGTGCAGTTCGGCGGGCAGGGTACCGGCCGCGCAGACCACCACATCGCGCTGGTCGCTGTCGGGCGCCGAGTCGCGCACGGCGCCAATCACGTCGGCGTCGTAAGGCAAGACGCCGGCTTCAATTGGGGTGCTGGTCAGCGTTTGAACGCGCTCGCTCCAAGCTTGCGCCAGGGCTTTGGCCCGGACCGTGAAGGCCGCTGGCGCCTGCCAGCCGGCCAGCGCTTGCGCGAGTTGACCCAGCCCGCTGCGCGCGTCAGCCACCAGTGGCAGGCCGCGCCATTTGCTGGCGTCAAAAGCCTGCACGTTCAGTCCGATCAGGCGCGCGCCTGCAAACAGGCTGTGCGAGCCGGTGGTGAAGTCTTGCAGACGGCTGCCAATGGCCAGCACCACGTCGGCCTCTGCGGCGATGGTGTTGGCCGCGGGCGAGCCCGTCACGCCGATGGCGCCCAGGTTCAAGGGATGGTTCCAGGGCAGGCTGCTTTTGCCGGCCTGGGTTTCAGCCACTGGTATGCCGCATTGCTCGGCAAAAGCGAGCAGGGCGGCCCAGCCCTGGCTGTACAACACACCGCCGCCGGCAATGATCAGCGGGCGCTGCGCGCTGCGCAGCAGCGCTGCGGCTTGCGCCAGTTCATGCGCGTCAGCCGGCGGCCGGCGAAAGCGGAGCACGCTGGGCTGCAGGAAATCTTCGGGGCAATCGAAGGCCTGGGTTTGCACGTCTTGCGGCAAGGCCAGGCAGACCGGCCCGCAGGCGGCCGGGTCCGTCATGAGCTCGATGGCGCGCGGCAGGGCGCTGAGAATTTGTTCGGGCCGCATGATGCGGTCAAAGTAGCGCGTGACCGGCCGGAAGGCGTCGTTGACGCTGACATCGCCTTGCTGGAAGTTTTCCAGCTGTTGCAGCACCGGGTCCGGCGCGCGCGAAGCAAAGGTGTCGCCGGGCAGCAGCAAGACGGGCAGGCGGTTCACATGCGCCAGCGCGGCCGCGGTCAGCAAATTGGTGGCGCCCGGGCCGATGGAGGTGGTGACGGCCATGATGCGCTGGCGAAACTGCGCCTTGCCGTAGGCAATCGCTGCATGCGCCATGGCTTGCTCGTTGTGGGCGCGCCAGGTTTTCAGCGTTGCGCGCTCGGCCCACAAGGCCTCGCCCAGACCGGCCACGTTGCCGTGGCCAAAGATCGAAAAAACACCGGCGCAATACGGCAGCACGCTGCCGTCGGCGGTTTGAATGCGCAAGGCGGCCAAGTGCCTGACCAAGGCTTGCGCCATGGTCAGCCGCTTGGTGGCCGGGCGGGTGGTCGCTGGGGTTTGAGCGGTGTTGGGCATGTCAGGCCTGGGTGGTCGTGTCGGCGCTGCTGGCTTGGCGAGCGCGCCAGGCGTCAACCAGGTATTCGAAGTTGTGCGCCACTTCGTCGATCAGGCCGCTGTCGTCCAGCGTGCCCAGCAACCATCGCTGCGCGGCCGAAGCCCACAGCGAGCGGCCCACCGCAAAGCCCTTGACCACCGGGTTGCCGGCCAGGCGAAAGCTCTCGGCGAGCTCTTGCAGTGGTTGGTTCAGGCCCAGAATGACCGCGCCGCGGCATTGCGGATCGCGCTCGGCGATCAGGCTGGCCAAGGCCTGCCAGCCGGCCTCGCCCAGGGGCGCGAGTTTCCACCATTCCGGGCGAATTCCGAGGTTGTAAATGCGTTTGACGGCGCGCAGCACCGCTTCGTCCTCGGTGCCGGCTGGCGTCATGGCGCTCGGGCACAGGATTTCCAGCAGCAGCTCGTTGCCGCTGTCGCGCGTGGCTTCCCACAGCTCGCGCAGGCGCAGTTCCTGGTCGAGCAGCAGGTCCATCGGATCGTCGGGGTGGTAATGCACCAGGCACTTGACGACCTGCTCGGCCGGCCAGCGCTTGAGTGCGCTGCCAATCGACAGCGTGCCGTCAAAGCGCAGCGGGCGCGAGCCCGGCAACTCGACCGGCCGGCCGACCCACCAGCCGCGGCCCGTGGCGCTGGCCAGCGCCTGGGCGCCGTAGTCGCCGCCGTCCACCAGCAGGCCGCCACGGCCTTGCAACTGGCGGCTTTGATGCACTTGCTCGAAAGCGCGCACCAGCAGGCCCTTGAGCACGGTGATGCGGCTTTCACTGACGCCGGCCACGCGCGCCATGTCGTAAAACTGGCTGCGGTGGTCAAAGGCCATCACGTTGAGTTCGTGCCAGGCGGTGCGGGCCGGCGTGGTGCGGTGCAGGTGCGCCAGTTGCAGGTCGGCGTCAACCTTGGGGTTGCGGCTGCCGCTGAACCAGTGCGCCAGCTCGGCCGGCGTTGGCATGGCCGGCGCGCAGGCATGGCGCGACACCACGATCGCCCCGCAGGCATTGGCCAGCCGGGCGGCTTCGGTGAAATCCTGACCGCGCAAGAAGCCGGTCATGAGGCCGGCCGCAAAGGCGTCGCCGGCGCCCAGCACGTTCATCACCTCGATTCGCTCGCCTTGCACGGTCAGGGCGTCGCTGATGCGCTCAGGGATCTCGCCCGGAATAAAGCAGCAACCCTGGGCGCCCAGCTTGACCACCAGCGCCGCCTGGCTGATGGCGCGCACGGCGCGCAGGCTGGCCAGCAGGTCGTGCGGCACGCCGCCGGCGATCTTGAATTCTTCTTCGGTGCCAATCAGCAGATCGAACTGCGGCAGCATCGCTTGCAGCTGCGCGGTCACATGGGCGTCGGCCACAAAGCGGTTGGCGCCTTCGCCGCGCTTGGTCAGTCCCCACAGCACCGGCCGGTAGTCGATGTCGAGCACGCGCAGCACGCCGTGCTTGTGGGCGAAGCCCAGGGCCACGCTTGATGCAGCGCGCACGCCGGGCGCACTCAGGTGCGTGCCCGTGATGAGCAGCGAGCGGCATTGGGCGATGAAGGCCTCGTCAATGCCTTGCGCGTCCAGCGCCATGTCGGCGCAGTTCTCGCGGTAAAAAAGCAAGGGAAAGGTGTCGCGGTCTTTCAGCCCCAGCAAGACCAGGCCGGTCAGGCGCTCCGGGTCGATCTGGATCTGCGAGGTGTCGCAGCCTTCGCGTTGCAAGGTCTTGGTCAGAAAGCGGCCCATCTGCTCGTCGCCCACGCGCGAGATCATGGCGGCGCGCAGGCCCAGTCGGGCCACGCCAAAGGCGATGTTGGCCGAGCTGCCGCCCAGGTATTTGGCGAAGCTCGAAACATCTTCGAGCGGCGCGCCGAACTGCTCGGCGTACAAGTCCACCGCCAGGCGGCCCAGGCAGGCAATGTCGTACGCCCGGTTTTCAGGTCCTGTGAGTAGCATCGTGGTCAAGGCTGAGGTCATGGTTGGAGCGGGGAAATCAGGGGCGGCAAGGTCAGGCGGGCACAGGTGCGAGCGGGTAGTCTCGCAGGCAAGTCCAGTCGGTGATCGGAATGTCTTTGGACGACAGGCAAATGCTGATGCGGTCAAACACCAGCGAGCGGCCGGCGAAATGCGTTTGTACCGCCTTGGCAAGCGCTGGCTGCCCGGGCTGCATCTGGCCGTAAGCCAGGCTCAGGTGCGGATAAGGCGACAGCCCTTGCGCGGTGCCCGAGATGGCCTGCGCGCCTTGTTGCAAGGCGGCGAAAGCCGGCGTGGCTTCAAAGCGCAGGTACAGGCAGCGAAAAAAATGCGCGGTGCTTTCCACCCCCTGGACCGGCCAGCGCTGCACCGGGCAGCTGGCCGCCAGCGCCTGGGCTTGCGCCTCGAGCTTCTCCAGTGGCGTGCTCAGGTCGCCCTGGATGGTCAGGTGCGGCACAAAAGCCGGCTGCCCGAAAGTTGGCGCCAGCGTTTGCACCCAGCCGGCCAGCTCGGCCTGCTCTGTAGGGGCCGGCATGAGCCAAAGCGAATAGCCAGGGCTCACTTGCCGACACCCGAGAGCACGTCGGCTTTGAGAAAGCGCTCAACGAACAGCATGAACAGCACCGAAGGAATCAACAGCAGCAGCGCGGTGATCGAGGCAATCTGGTAGTTGCCTTCCAGCGCGGCATTGAGCATGGTCAGCGGCAAGGTGCGCACTTCTGGAACGCCGACAAAAAAGGTGCCCGAGAACTCGTCAAGGGAGATCAGGAACACAAAAATCGCACTCGCCATGAGGCCGGGTGCGGCCAGCGGCAGCGAGACCGTCATGAAAGCCCGCAGCGGCGAGGCGCCGAGATTTCGGGCTGCCTCGACCTGCTCGGTGCCCACGGCCGCAAAAGACGCCGAAGCGATCCAGACCGCGAAAACCAGACCCTGTATCGCATGCACCAGCATGACGCCGGGGATGGTTCCGGTGAGGCCCAGGCCATAAAAGATGCGGGCGATGTTCATGTGCACCGCCACGGTCGGAAAGGCTTGCGGCAGCAGGAAAAACAATAAAAACAGGCTGCGCAGCGGCAAGTCGCGCTTGGACAGCGCGTAGCCGGCGGGAATGGCCACGGCCAGACTCAGCAGCACCGTCAGGACCGCAATCAGCATGCTGTTCCACAGGGCAATCATGGCGCCGGCTTCGGGCCGGAACACCTTGCTCCAAAAGGCAAAGCCCCAGCGCACCGGCAGCTTGGCCGGGAAATACCAGGCCTCGGTCACCGTCCAGATCAGCATATTGAGCAGCGGCCCGAAGATGGCTACGGCCAACAGGCCGATCAACAGCCCGCGCAGCACCGCGCCCGCCCAACCGGGCGCGCGCCAGGTGTTCAAGGTCAGGGCGCTCATGCCGGCTTGCCTCCCTCGCGCAGACCCTGCCGCAGGTAAAACCAGGCCGCAACGCCACTCATGGCGAACGACACAAAGCCCAGCGCATTGGCCACGCCATAGTCGCCATAAGAGTTCACGCGCCAGGCCATGTCCACCGTGATCATGGTGGAGGAGCCAGCAATGATCATCATCGGTACCGACAAGGCCGACAGCATGGTGACAAAAGACAGGATCAAGGCGACGAGGACCGTCGAGCGGACTTGCGGCACCACGATTTCAAGCAGGATACGCAGCCGCCCGGCGCCCAGCCCGCGGGCCGATTCAATCAGCGAGCGGTCCATCGAGGCCATGGCCCCGCTGATCAAGAGCGCGGCAAAGGGCAGTTGCTTCCAGACAAAGGTGATCACCACGCCGCGCCAGTCGAGCAGGCTGATGGCGTGCATCGGGTCAACCACGCCGAGCGACATCAGGGCGTTGTTGAGCATGCCGTTTTTGGCCAGAAAGGTGCGCATCAACTGCGCCGCCACGACAAAGGGAATGAAGAGGGGCCAGCGGTAAATCCAGCGCAGCAGCGTCACTGCCCGCGGGTTTTCGCCCAGCGTGATGTAGCCTGCGACCGCGATGGCCAGCAGGCCCACCAGCGCGGTTGACAGCACGGTCACGCCGGCCGTCAGCGCAATGTCGCCGCCATACAGCGCGAAGGCCTTGCTGAAATTGCCGAGGTCCCAGGCGCCGGTCTGCTCATTGCGAAAGGCAAAAGCCAATGAGTAGACCAGCGGATAGACGAACAGCAGTCCGACCATCACGAGGGCCGGCGCCATGAGCGCGACCGAGGGGATTAATTTGGACGGACTGCGCATGGGGCTTAGTTCTGCACCTGGGCTTCGTACTGCTCGCGCAAGTCCTTGAAGAACGGTGCGAGCGGGAAGGGCTTGCCGTTTTTGGCCAGATCAGCCGGCGTCACGTCCACAAACAGCTGGTTCCAGGTCTTGGCATCGAGCGCAGGCTTGACCACGTTGGCGTCAATGCCGGGGTACCAGTTAAAGCGCTTGACAATGCCCTCGGCCTGAACTTCGGGGCTGGTGGCCAGCGCGATGAACTTCTTGGCGAGCTCGATGTTTTTGGCCTTGGCCGGGATGGCGTAGTAGTAAGGCTGGCCAGGCATGCCGGGCGAAAGGATCTTCAGGCGCAGGTTGGGCGCCAGGCGGCCTTCAGCCTTCCAGCTGTGGAACATGTCGACCCAGACCGGACCCATGGCGATTTCGCCGCGGTTGAGCATGTCCAGCGTGCCGGCATTGCCGGGGGTGAACACCACCTGCTGGTTGAAGGCTTTGAGATCGCTGAAAGCGCTTTTCCAGCCGGCTTGCGACTTGACGTCGTACGGGCCTTGCTGAACCACCTGCGCATTGCCGCCGTAGGCGTACATCCAGCCGACCACAAAGGCCACGCCCGACATGCCGTTTTTCAGGCCGTTGTAGCCGAAGGATTTGGGGTTTTTCGCCACGTAGGCGCGCAACTCGTCATACGAGTTTGGCGGGTTCTTGACCAGGTCCGGGTTGTAGGCCATGGCGGTCTGGCTTTCAAACATCGGCATCACGTAGCCGTCCACGTTCACGCCCAGCGCCTGCTTGGCCGACTGGCTGACGGCGTACTTGCCGGTGGCGATGGTGTCGCGGTATTTCAGCAGCAGGCCGTCGCGCACCATCTCGCCGGTTTTTTGCTGATTCGGCACGATCACGTCGGTGTCCCAGGTCGCCAGGTTGGCGCTTTTCTGGGCCTGGAGCTTTTCCATCATTTTTTGCGAACCCGCGTCATCCGGGCCGGTGCCGACGACCTTGACCTTGACGCCCGGGTTCTGCTTTTCAAACAGCGGCCCGAGGTAGTCGGTGACGTAGTCGACCATGTTTTGCGAGCCGCCGCTGATGACGTTGAGGGTGGTTTGCGCCTGTGCCAGGCCAGACCACGTGCCCAGCCCGATGGCCAGGGACGTCACGAGCGTGCGAACCAGTGAGCGATGCGTTTTTTTCAAGATGAACTCCTTCGTTTGAATGGACTTGGATGAGGGACGACGAAACACCAACAGGGAACAGGGAACAGGAAATCAGCAGATCGATGGTGCGCGCGGCGGGTCAGCATCAGGCTGCGGCGCGGCGCTGCGGCTCACGCGCATACACATGCAGCGCGTGGGCGGGAATACAGATCGTGACCGGCGCGCCAGTCGCCAAAGAGGCCGAGTGGTCAATGAAAAAGCGGCCGCTGTCGGTCTTGACTTCGCAGCGGTACGCGCCGCCAAGGTAGCTGGCTTGCGCAATCACTCCGGGCAATTGCAGCGCATCCGTGGCGGGCGCGTCCTGGCCGCCGAGGGTGGCCATCTCGCTGCGAAAGTGAACCTGCACCGGACCGCCCGCATCGCCGGCCATGTGTACGCTCTTGACGCGGGCCTGCCCGACGCTGGGCACGCTCAGCGTCACGCCCGCGCCGTCGCGGACAGCATCGCAGTCAATGATGTTTTCAGCGCCCATGAAAGACGCCACATAAGGCGAGGCAGGGCGTTGAAACACCTCTTCGGGCGTTCCGATCTGCGCCACGCGCCCGGCGTCCAGCACCACCACGCGGTCAGCCATGACCATCGCTTCCTCGCGGTCATGCGTGACCAGAATGGCCGTCAGGCCCAGGCGCTTTTGAATCGAACGAATCTCGTGGCGCATCTGCAGGCGGATGCGCGCGTCCAGGTTGGACAGCGGCTCGTCAAGCAGCAGGATCTGGGGTTCGATGGCCAGGGCGCGGCCCAAAGCCACCCGCTGACGCTGGCCGCCCGAGAGTTCGGCGACCGGCCGGTTTTCAAAGCCCTTGAGATCGAGCATCTCCAAAAGCCCCAACACCTTGGCCGTGATCTGCGCGCGCGGCACGCTGCGCAACTTCAGGCCGTAGCCGATGTTTTGCATCACGTTCATGTGCGACCACAAGGCGTAAGACTGAAACACCATGGCCATTCCCCGGCGCTCGGGTGGCTCGGCCATCACATTGCGCCCTTGGACGGCGATGGTTCCGGCGCGCGCCGGCGTGAAGCCTGAAATGGTTCTGAGCAAAGTCGTCTTGCCGCAACCCGAAGCGCCCAGCAGGGCGACGAACTGGCCGGCCTGAACATTCAGGTCAATGCCTTTGAGCACCTCGTTGTCGCGGTACGCCACGCGCAAGCCGCGGATGGCGATCATCGGCTCGGGCTCCTTCTCCATCTGCATGAGGTTCCTTTGGGGCTCTGACCCCCGGTTGATACCGGGAGGCGGATTGTTTTCAGACAGCGCTGCGAACGGATCGTTCTTGAACTCTTTCGCGCTCCAGCAATCGCTCTTTCAGGCTGAGTATAGGGTTGAAGCGAATTAAAAAGCCTTGGTAAAACTATTTAGAAAAAGTTTTCTGTTTTTTCATCGGCGCGTCATAATCCGGGCCATGAAAAAACCAAGTTCTGCTGCAATTTCAAAGGATTCGGCAGGTCTTTCTGCGCCGCAGACGCCGGAGCC
>CAJAOB010000117.1 GCA_903941205.1 uncultured Burkholderiales bacterium
CTGCCAGTCGCGCAAGCGGGTCGAAGAAATCGCCGACATGCTGCAAGACGCCGGCCTCAAGGCCATGGCCTACCACGCGGGCCTGGATGCTTCGGTGCGCCAGCAGCGGCAAGACCGATTCTTGCGCGACGACGCCATGGTCATGGTGGCCACCATCGCCTTTGGCATGGGCATCGACAAGCCCGATGTGCGCTTTGTCGCGCACCTGGACATGCCCAAGAACATCGAAGGCTACTACCAGGAAACCGGCCGCGCCGGCCGCGACGGCCTGCCGGCCAACGCCTGGATGGCCTACGGCCTGCAAGACGTCGTCAACCAGCGCCGCATGATCGACACCAGCGAAGTCGCCAGCGAGGAGTTCAAGCAGGTCATGCGCGGCAAGCTCGATGCGCTGCTCACGCTGGCCGAAGACACGCGTTGCCGGCGCGCAAGCTTGCTCGGTTACTTTGGCGAACAGATCGGCGAGCAGACTTCGCCCGCCGAAGCGCCAGAAGAAATCAACGGCCCGGACCGGTCGGGGCGCAGCTACTTTTGCGGCAACTGTGACAACTGCCGGAACCCGCCGGCCGTCTGGGATGCGACCGATGCCGCGCGCAAGATGCTCAGCTGCATTTACCGCGTGCAGCAGGCCAGCGGCATCCGTTTTGGAGCCGGCCACATCATGGACATCCTGCGCGGCAAGGAAACCGAGAAAGTGGCGCAGTACGCGCACAACGCGCTGAGTACCTTCGGCATTGGCGCCGACATTGCCGAGACGCAGTGGCGCGGCGTGTTGCGCCAGCTGATTGCCAAGAACATGGTGCGAGTTGACAGCGAGGCCTTCAGCACGCTGCAGCTGCTTCCCGACGCGCGCGGCGTGCTGCGCGGCGAAGTCAGCCTGATGCTGCGCGAGCAAGGCATGGGCAGCGGCGCCGAGCGCAAAAAGCGCAGCAGCAAAGGCAGCAAGAACACCAAGACCTCGGTCAAGGGAATGGCCGAAGCCAGCCTCAACGCCGGGGCGCTGGAGCGCCTGGCCAAGCTCAAGGACTGGCGCGCCGAGGTCGCCCGCGAACACAACCTGCCGGCCTTCGTCATCTTTCATGACGCCACGCTGCGCGCCCTGGCCGAGCGCGATCCGCAGACCTTGCAAGACCTTGAAGGCATCAGCGGCATGGGCGCGAAAAAGCTGCAAGCCTATGGCGCTGAAGTGTTGCGGGTGTGCGCCGCCAGCGGCTGATCTGGCGCTGGCACAAAAGCCGGATCAGCGCCGGCGCAAAGCCAGTGCAGTGCTGACGTTTTGGCGCACCAGCCCCTAGGGTTTGCCCTAGGTCGATTGGTGCTGCACTAGGTGATGCACCTCTTTGGAGCCGCTTGAGCTTGAGTTAGCATCTCGCCGCTGGCATGGAACATGCTGGAATTCTTTTTTACATTCACCGGAGATAAACCGTGCTCAAACTCAATCCCAAACAGGGCCTGCTGGCTCTGGCCGCCGCTGGCCTGACATTGGCTGCGGCGCTTCCTGCCCATGCCGGCAAAACGCTGGACGCCGTCAAGGCCCGCGGCCAGGTGGTCTGCGGCGTCAACACCGGCCTGGCAGGCTTCTCGGCAGCTGACTCCAGCGGCAACTGGACCGGCCTGGACGTCGACATGTGCAAGGCCGTTGCTGCCGCCGTGCTGAGCGACGCCACCAAAGTGAAATATGTGCCGCTCAATGCGCAGCAACGTTTCACGGCCCTGCAATCCGGCGAAATCGACATGCTGTCGCGCAACACCACCTTCAGCCTGACGCGCGACGCCTCGCTCGGTCTGCACCAGACCGTCGTCACGTACTACGACGGCCAGGGCTTCATGGTTCCGACCAAGAGCAAGATCAAGAGCGCCAAGCAGCTCAAGGGCCAGACCGTGTGCGTGCAGTCCGGCACCACCACCGAGAAAAACCTGACCGACTTCTCGCGCGCCAACGCGCTGAACATCAAGCCCGTGGTGTTTGAAAAAGTCGAAGCCGCCACCGGCGCTTACTTCTCCGGCCGCTGCGTGGCTTACACCACCGACGCATCGGGCCTGGCCTCCGTGCGCAACAAGGAAGCCAAGGTTCCTGCCGATCACCTGATCCTGCCCGAGCTGATCTCCAAAGAGCCCCTGGGCCCCATGGTCCGCCGGGGTGACGACGAGTGGTTCGCCATCGTCAAGTGGGTCATCTACGGTCTGCTCGAAGCTGAAGAATATGGAGTGACCAAAGCCAATGTCGACCAGCTCAAGACCAGCACCACCGACCCGGTCGTCCAGCGCATTCTGGGCACCACCGAAGACACAGGCAAGCTGCTGGGCCTGGACAAGGACTGGATGGCCCGCGCCATCAAGGCCACCGGCAACTACGGCGAATCGTTTGAAACCCATGTCGGCCCCAAGTCGGCGCTGGGCCTGCCACGCGGCGTGAACAACCTGTGGAACAAGGGCGGCCTGATGTACGCCTACCCGATCCGCTAAAAACGGCTTCGGCCTGAGCGCTGAAAAACCGTCTGCCGGGCCCCGCCTTGCAGGCGGTTTTTCTCAAATTGCGTCGCCGTTTTGTCCCTTTCCTTTTCGCCTTCCTTTTTGCCTTCCTTTTTGCGTTTCGAATCCTGGTTTGAAGCCTGTTTTGAATCCTGAATACCGTCTTCCTTTTCGTCTTCTGTCTTTCGTTTTTTGCGTCGGTTCTGATTCGCCCGTTTTTTGTGTCTGACGCCCCGGCCAAGCGCCTCCTGAGAGCCTTTTCATGACACCTTCTGCTCCCCCGAAGAAAAAATGGTCCTGGCGAAGCCAGGCCTTTCGCGGCCTGGTCTACCAAGTGGTGGCCCTCTGCCTGATCGCCCTGGCGCTGTGGTACCTGGGGCACAACACGCTGATCAACATGCGTGAACGCGGCATCCAGAGCGGCTTTGACTTCCTGTTACAGACCGCCGGCTTTGACATCGGCGAGAGCCTGTTTGCCTTTGACTCGAGCGAAAAATACTGGCGTGCCTTCCTGGTCGGCGTGAGCAACACGCTGCGGGTCGCCCTGCTGGGCATCCTGTTCACCACCGTGCTGGGCACGCTGCTGGGCGTGGGCCGCTTTTCGCGCAATGCGCTGGTGCGCGGTCTGTGCTCGGCCTATGTCGAAGTTTTCCGCAACATCCCCATCCTGCTGCAATTGCTGATGTGGTATCTGCTGTTCACCGAAGTGCTGCCCGACGCCGCTGAAGCCTGGCAGCTTGGCTCGGTTTACCTGAGCAAGGGCGGCGTGAACTTCCCGATTCCCGTCTGGGCCAGCGGCCATGCCTGGGCCGTGGTCGGCTTGCTGGCCGGGGCTGTGGCAGCCTGGCAGTACCGGCGCTGGGCCTTCGCACAATTTGAGGCTACCGGCCAGTTGCGCAGCATGGTCTGGCTGCCGCTGGGCCTGCTGGTGCTGGGCGCTGCACTGGGCTGGCTGGCCGGCGGCGCACCAACCGACTTTGAACTGCCCAAGCGCGGCGAGTTCGCGATTGAAAACGGCGGCGCCCTGACCCCCGAGTTTGTCGCCGTGCTGCTGGGCCTGAGCGTCTACACCGCCGCCTTTGTGGCCGAGGTGGTGCGCGCCGGCATCCAGTCAGTGGCGCAAGGGCAAAGCGAGGCTGCGGCTGCGCTGGGCCTGTCGCGCGGCCAGGAAATGCGGCTGGTGATGCTGCCGCAGGCGCTGCGCGTGATCATTCCGCCGCTCACCAACCAGTACCTGAACCTGACAAAAAACTCCTCGCTGGCCGTGGCCATCGGTTACCCAGACGTGGTGTCGATCGCCAACACGGCCATCAACCAGACCGGCCGCGCTGTCGAGTGCATCACCATCGTCATGGCGATTTACCTGACCACCTCGCTGCTGACCTCGCTGCTGATGAACTGGTACAACACCCGCGCGGCCATCAAGGAACGCTGATCTCTCCATGGAACCCCACATGACTGCCAAGATCTTTCAATCCCTGCCGGCCCGGCCCGCGCCTGTGCGCCAGGACGGCCTGACAGGCTGGCTGCGCGCCAACCTTTTCAGCGACCTGCGCACCACGCTGGCTACCGCCTTGCTCGGCGGCTTGCTGCTGTGGCTGCTGCCGCAATTTTTGCTCTGGGCGGTGTTCAGCGCCGAATGGCGGCCCAACGCCGAAGCCTGCCGCGCCGACGGGGTGGGCGCCTGCTGGGGCGTGGTGGCCGAGAAATACCGCCTGATCATTTTTGGCCGCTACCCGTTCGAGCAGCAATGGCGCCCGCTGGTGGCCACGCTGCTCATGCTCGGCTTGCTGGTGGCCAGCTGCGTGCGGGTCTGCTGGAAGCCCTGGCTGGCGCTGCTGTGGGTGGGCGTGCTGGCAGTTTTCTTCACACTGATGTACGGCAACATGCTGGGCCTGACCCGGGTCGAGACCGACCGCTGGGGCGGCCTGCCGCTGACGCTCTTGCTGGCCTCGCTGTCAATTGCCATGGCCTTTCCGATTGCGCTGGTGGTGGCCCTGGGCCGGCGCTCGAACCTGCCGGCCATCCGCAGCGCCTGCACGATTTATGTCGAGCTGGTTCGCGGCGTGCCGCTGATCTCGGTGCTGTTCATGGCCTCGTTCATGTTCCCGCTGTTCATGCCGCAAGGCACCACCATTGACGTGCTGATCCGTGTGCTGGCCGGCATCACGCTGTTTGCCGCCGCCTACATGGCCGAAGTCATGCGCGGCGGCTTGCAAGCCATTCCCAAGGGGCAGATCGAGGCGGCCGCCACGCTGGGCCTGTCGTACTGGCAGACGCAGCGCAAGATCGTGCTGCCGCAAGCGCTGGCGCTGGTGGTGCCCGGCATCATGAACAACTTCATTGCGATCTTCAAGGACACCTCGCTGGTGACCATCGTCAGCCTCTATGAGCTGACCGGCGCGCTGGGCCTGGCGCTGAACTCGGACGCCGACTGGCGACCTTTCAAGATCGAGGGCTACCTGTTCATCGCCCTGATTTATTTCGTCTTCTGCTTTTCCATGTCCCGCTACAGCCTCTGGGTTGAAAAGCAGGTCAACAAAGGCAAGCAGCGCTGAGCCCTTGGCCCGGCGCCTCTCTTTTTCTCTCAGGAAACTCCCATGTCTGAATCCATCATCACCTTCGACAAAGTCAACAAGTGGTACGGCAACAATTTTCATGTGCTGCGCGACATTGACCTGGACGTTGCCAAGGGCGAGCGCATCGTGATCTGCGGCCCCTCGGGCTCGGGCAAGTCCACGCTGATCCGCTGCATCAACCGCCTGGAAGAACACCAGCAGGGCCGCCTCGTTGTGGACGGCGTCGAGCTGGCCGACGACGTCAAGGCGATTGACGCGATCCGCAAGCAAGTCGGCATGGTGTTCCAGCAGTTCAATTTATTTCCGCATTTGACGGTGCTCGAAAACCTCACGCTCTCGCCGATGTGGGTCGGCAAGATTCCCAAGAAGGAAGCCGAAGAAAAAGCCATGCAGCAACTCGAGCGCGTCAAAATCGCCGAGCAAGCGCAAAAGTACCCGCTGCAACTCTCGGGCGGCCAGCAGCAGCGCGTAGCGATTGCACGCGCCCTGTGCCTCAAACCCAAGATCATGCTGTTCGACGAGCCGACCTCGGCACTCGACCCGGAGATGATCAAGGAGGTGCTGGACGTGATGGTCGAGATGGCTGACGCCGGCATCACCATGATCTGCGTGACGCACGAAATGGGCTTTGCCAAAGCCGTGGCCGACCGCGTGATCTTCATGGACCAGGGCCAGATCGTCGAGCAGAACAAGCCTGACGAATTCTTCAACCATCCGCAGACCGACCGGGCGCAGGACTTCCTCTCGAAGATCCTCGGGCATTGAGCCTGCCGCAAGCCGGTAAAGCCGGTGGGCGCACTTGCGGCGCTACTATCGGCCGATGAGTAATCGCAAAACCCATCTCGACGCCCTGGCCGTCGGCCTGTTGATCGCCTGCTGCCTGGTCTGGGGCTTTCAGCAAGTGCTGATCAAGGCCACGCTGGCCGAAGTACCGCCCATGTTTCAGGCTTCGCTGCGGCTGATGGGCGCCACCGTGCTGCTTGGGCTGTGGTGCGCCTGGCGCGGGGTGCCGCTGTTCAAGGCCGACGGCTCACTCAAGGCGGGTTTGCTGGCAGGCGCGCTGTTTGCGGCTGAGTTCGCCTGCATTTACCTCGGGCTGGCGCACACGACTGCCTCGCGCCTGACGGTGTTTTTGTACACCGCGCCTTTTTGGGTGGCGCTGCTGGTGCCGCTGTGGATTCCGAGCGAGCAGCTGCGCGGGTCGCAATGGGTCGGGCTGGCGGTGGCTTTTGCCGCAGTGCTTTACGCGCTGCGCGAGGGCTTCATGGGCGGGCATGACGCAACCCTGCGCGGCGACTTGCTGGCCCTGCTCGGCGGCCTGTTGTGGGGGCTGACCATGGTGGTGATCCGCAGCTCGCCGCTGTCGCAGATTGCCGCTGAAAAGCTGCTGATGTACCAGCTCGGCGCCGGCACGCTGCTGATGCCGCTGCTGTCGGTGGCCCTTGGCGAGGCCTGGGTCTGGCGCTTGAGTCCCTTCGCTGTGGGCTCGCTGCTGGTGCAGACGGTCGTGGGCGCCTTCATCAGCTACCTGGTCTGGATGTGGATACTGGGACGCTACCCGGCCACCAAGGTGTCGGCCTTTGTTTTCCTGACGCCGCTTTTTTCGCTGCTGATCGGCGCGATCTGGCTCAAGGAAAGCGTGACCACCGGGCTGCTGATCGCCCTGACCACGGTGGCCGCCGGCATTGTGCTGATGAACCGGCGCCCGGCGTCTTCACCGGCGCCGGAAGCCTGAAGCGCCGCCGCGGCCAAGCTCGGTCCGATCATCCCGCCTTCGGGCGCAATGATTGTCTACCCGATCGTGCTGGCCATGCCGGTACTGGTGATTGGCGGGATTGTGGGCGGCGCCTTCACGGCCACCGAGGGCTCGGCCATTGCGGTGGTTTACTCGCTGCTGCTGGGTTTTTTCGTGACCCGCACGCTGAAACTGGCCGACCTGCCGGGCCTGGTGATACGGGCCGCCATCACTTCGGCGGTGGTCGGGGCGCTGATCGCTTTTGCCTCGGTCATCACCTACCTGATGACGGTGGACTTGCTGCCGCAGACACTGTCAACGCTGCTGCGCTCGCTGACGCGTGATCCGCTGGTCTATATGGCGCTGGTGGCGGTGCTGCTGTTCGTTGTCGGCATGTTTCTCGAGTCCAACGCGGCCTACATCATGCTGGTGCCGCTGCTGCACCCGATCGCCATCCAGTACGGCATCGACCCGCTTCACTTCGGCTTTTTGTTCGTGCTCAACCTGGTCATCGGCATGCTCACGCCGCCGGTGGGCGTGGTGCTGTTTGTGGTCTCGGGCGTGACCGGCGTGCGCATGCGCGAGCTGGTCGTCAACGCCTGGCACTACATCGCCCTGATGTACGCCGTGCTGATCCTGTGCATGCTGGTGCCGTCCGTCGTCACCGCGCTGCCGCGAGCGCTGGGCTACTGATCGCGGCGCGCCGGGCCGGCCGTTCGCGTGGGCTTGTGTTGCCGGCGACCGCCTTTGCGCTGCTCAAGGCGGTGTCAGCCAGCCATTGAGTTCGGCCAGCATCTGCGCGCCATCCTGCCCCGCCAGCACGACCAGACGCACGCGGGCCATGAGCTGCTGGGCGCGGGCTTGCGCCAAGTCGCGGCGAACGAGCTGCGCCTGCTCCTGGGCGTTGAAAATGTCGACCACCGTGCGGCTGCCGGCTTGCCACGAGCGCTGGCTGGAAAGCACCAGCTGCTCGGCTGACTTCAGGGCCTGCTCCAGCGCTCTGACCTTGAGGATGCCCTCCGTGACACCCCGGAACTCCCGGTGCAGCTGCACCGCAAGCTCGCGCCTCGCGAGCTCCAGCAGCGCCTCGGCACGTAACTGCTCGGCCAGCGCCTGACGCGCCAAGGAAGAGACCTGGCCACCCGCATACAGGGGCAGGTTCAGCTGAACGCCAATCATCCGGTTGCTGTAGCCGGTGCCCGGCGAGGTGACACTTTCACTGCCGCTTCGGGTGATTTGCGCGAGCACATCGAGCGTCGGGTAATGACCGGCCTCGGCTTTTTCAAGCTCAAGGCGTGCCACCTCACGGCGGGCCGTGAGGGCCTGGAGCTCCGGGCTGTGGCCTTGCGCCAGCGCTATCCAGGCCTCCAGACTGGCCGGCTCGGGCAGGCGCAGCGCCAACTTCGCGGGGTCCAGACGGGCAAGTACGCCCGCCGGCTGGTTGATCAGGATCTCGAGCTGGCGTTGGACCAGCGCCAGCTGCTGGCTCGCTTCAAGCGCTCTTGCTTGGCCCATGTCCAGCCTGGCCTGCGCCTCATCGATGTCGGTACGGGTGCCAAAACCCGTTGCGAACGCTTTGCGCGAAGCCGCCAGCTGGGTCTGCATCGCGGCTTGCTGGGCTCGCACCAGGTCGCCCTGATCCTGGGCCAATAAAACCTCGAGGTAGGCGCCCGTCACCCGCACCAGGAGTTCTTGCCGCTCGCGCTCCAGCGTCGCAGCGGCCTCGAGCCCGACGTGGCGGGCCTGCGCGAGTGCCGCAAGCAGCGGTTTTCGGTAAAGCGGCTGGCGCAGCTGCAAGGTCTGGTTGTAACTGAGATAACGCTCGCCTGGGGCTTCCTGAGCGAATTCGTCGGTCTGGGTTCGGGTCAGGTCATTGCGGCTGCGACCGACGCTCAGGCTCAGGCTGGGCAGCAGTTGCGCCCGTGCCTGCGCCTGGCGCTCACGGGCGGCCGCTTCAGTCGCCCGGGCGGCGCGCAGCGTGAGGTCTTGCGTGCGGGCGGCCTCATAAATCTGCAGCAGGTCCATGCTGCGCGCCAGCGGCGACCCGGCCAGACAGGCCACTGCCAGCGCCAGCGGACGCCAGTAGCTTCGCAAGGCTGACCGAGCCGGCATGGTTACCAGGGCGATGGGCATCTTCATTGCTCCTTCATGGCGGCAGCCAGGCGCTGGACCAGCGGGGCCAGAAGATAGGTCAGCAGCGAGCGCTCACCCGTTTTGACGATGACCTCGGCCGGCATGCCTGCTTGCATCGTCCGCGAGCCGAGCGCCTTCATGCCGCGCGGCGTCACGGCGACGCGCGCAAGGTAATAAGAAACGCCCGTCTTGGCGTCTGTCAGCGCGTCACGCGAGACCGACTGGATCTCGCCTTCGACCACGAGCTGCGGCGTCTGCGAAAACGCGCTGAAACGCACGTCCGTGAGCAAGCCCTTGCGCACCTTGTCAATCAAGCCGGGTTCAATGCGCGCCTCCAGCAGCAAGCGCTCGCCCTCGGGCACCACATCCAGCAGGTTCTGGCCGGCCTGCACCACGCTGCCGGCGGCTTGGACGGCCAGCCCGAGCACCTGCCCGGTGGCAGGTGACCTGATCGCGGTCCGGGCCAGGTCGGCCTGCACCACCTGGTACTTGTCGGCCTCCGCGTAAAGCTCGCGCGTCAGCTCGGCCAGCTGCGTTTGCACCTCTTTGCGCTGCTCCTGCTGGCGCTGAAGGGCGCGTTGCTGCAGCTCGGAGACCGCGCGTTCGGCCAGCGTACTTTTACCCAGCAGTTCGGCGATGGCCGCCTGCGTGTCGGCCACGGCTCGCTCGAGTTCACGCTGCCGATTGCGCGTGGCATAGCCTTCTTGCACCAGCTCGCGAATATTGGCGAGCTCCTCCTGCAGCAAGGCACGCTGGGCGCGGCGGCTGTCGAGCACGGCCGCGTGCGACTGCAGCAAGGCCTGCTGCCCCTTCATGCTTTCCTCAATGCCCTGCAATTCGGTGCGCAACACGGCGCGGCGCGATGCCATGAGTTGCTCCTGGGTGAGCAGCTGGCCGCGAATCAGCGGGTCCTTGGCAGCTTCCTGCAGGTCGGACGGAACACTGATCGCACTGGCGCCGGCCTGCTCGGCCAGCAGCCGGCCCTGGGTCGCCAGCAGGCCCAGGTAACGCTGCCGGACAGCCTGGTAGCTGGCCCGCGCCAAGGCCTCGTCAAGCTCAATCAGCACCTGCCCTTGTGTCACGCGCTCACCCTCGCGCACCAGCACGCGGGTGACGATGCCGCCGGTCACATGCTGAACCGTCTTGCGCTTGGTGTCCAAGGTAACCGTGGCTGCGGCGGGCACGCCTTCGTCCAGTGGCGCGAGCGCGGCCCACAGCAAAAATCCGGCAAGTCCAAGGGCAAGCGCCGACCAGCCCACGCCCGCAGCGCTGAGCTTGCGCGCCTGCACTGGCGAATTTGCAGAGGCAGCGGATACGCCCGGGGGCGTTGAAACAGGGGGAGTCGGGGTAGGCATGAGCAGAGCGCTTTTTTTGATGAATGAGGGGTCTAGGCCAGTGGCGCGGCCGGTTCAGGCCGGGGCCGCCTGCGCCGCAGCGACACCAGATGCTGGCGCGCGGCCGGCTTGCCGGGCTTCTTCGAGGGCTGCGAGTACTTGCGCGGGAGGCCCCTGCAAGTGGACCCGGCCCGCACGCAGCACCAGCACCTGATCGGCCAGCGCCACCGCGTCGGGCCGGTGCGTGATGAGAAATACCGTCTTGCCTTTGGCCCGGAGCTCCTGCACGACCTGGACCAGCGCGGCCTCGCCGGCTTCGTCCAGGTTCGCGTTAGGCTCGTCAAGCACCAGCAGCAGGGGATCGCCGTAGATGGCGCGGGCCAGACCGATGCGCTGACGCTGGCCGCCAGAAAGCATGCTGCCGGCGTCGCCGATAGGGGTTTCATAGCCCTGCGCAAGCCGCAGGATCATCTGGTGCAGGCCAGCGCTCCGTGCGGCGGCAATCACCTTGTCAGGATCTATCGCGGCCAGGCGGGCGATGTTCTCGGCCACCGTCCCGTCAAAGAGCTCGACCTCCTGGGGCAAGTAACCGACCTGCGAGCCCAATTGGCCACGGTCCCAGCCGGCCAGGGGCTGGCCGTCAAGCAGCACTTCGCCCTGAAAGTCTGGCCAGACGCCCACGATCACCCGCGCCAGCGTGGACTTGCCCGAACCAGACGAACCCAGCACCACGGTCACGCTGCCGGGCTCGGCCTGCAAGCTGACTTGCTCCAGGATGCTGGCGGCCCGCCCGGCGGCGCGGGCGCCCACATTTTTCAGGGTGATGAACCCAGCTGGGCGCACGCGCAAGGCCTCGCCCGGGCGGCGGGGATAGGCCCGCAGCAATGTCTGGAGTCGGTCAAAGGCCTGGCTTGCCGCCAAAAAACTGCGCCACGAGCTGGTCAGCATGTCCAGCGGCGCCAACGCGCGGCTCATGAGCACATTGGCCGCGATCATGGCGCCAGGACTTAACTGACCGTCAATCACCAACAAGGCCCCCGCCCCCAGCACCAGGGACTGCTGGCTGTAACGCACCCACTTGCTCCAGGCGGTGATGCTGTGCGTGAGCCGCTGAACACCCGCGTGGCGGGCAAGGTAAGTGCCGTGGCGCTCTTGCCAGCGCCGCTTCAAGCCTGCAAGCATGCCCATGGACTCGACCACTTCGGCGTTGCGGAGCTTGCTTTGCAAGTAATCATCAACCTCGCTTTGAGCCTCTGACAGCGCCTGCGCCGGGGCCATGCTGCGGCGGTGCCCGAACCAGGCCAGGCTGGCCTGGACCAGTGCAAAGCCAATGGCCAGTGCGCCCAGCATCGGATGCAAAAAGAACAGACCGGCAACGTAGATCGGCACCCAGGGCAGGTCAAAGACGGCCAGGGCACTGTGTCCGGTGAGGAATTGACGCAGCTCGGTGAAGTCGGGCAAGGCGCTGCGGACGACCGCCCCAGCCTGGCCCAGGTGTGCCTCGAAACAGGCGCCAAACAAGCGGGCACCCAGCAGCGCATGCAGCCGCAAGCCGGCGCCCACCAGCACGCGCGAGCGCAGGTACTCGGCGCCCGCCATCAGGACCAGCAGCAGCAAGGTGATCAGCGAGACCGTCAACAGCGTGAGCACGCTGCGGCTGACCAGAACCCGGTCGTAGACCTGCAACATGTAAAGCGTCGGCGCGAGCATCAACAGATTGGCGGCCATGCTGAACAAGCCGACCGCGAGGAATTCACCCCGCAGCGCCCACAGTGCTGCGGTGAGGTCGCCACGCGTGTGCGCGTTTTTTTTCATGATGGCCTTCCGGGCGTCATTAACAGGCCGCTCATGTCATCAACCGGCTGTCGCCGCCTCGGGCTGCGCGAGCGCGCGGGATGGGTTTTCACCCTGCCGACTGGCCTGGCGAAGTGCCGCCAAAACCTGGTCGCGCGGTCCGAAAGCCTGCTGAACGCCGTCCCGCAGCACCAGCATCTTGTCGGCAAGCGCCAGCACACTGGTGCGGTGGGTCATGATGACAAAGGTCGTGCCGCGCGCCGCGCGCGCTTCAATGGCCCAGGCCAGGGCGGCGTCGCCCTCCTCGTCCAGGCTGGAGTTGGGCTCATCGAGCACCACCAGAACCGGCTCCCCGTAGAGCGCGCGCGCCAAAGCCACGCGCTGACGCTGCCCGCCCGAAAGCATGGCCCCGCCGGGCCCCACAGGCGTGTCGTAGCCCTGCGGCAGCGACGAAATCAGCTCGTGCAGACTGACGGCGCGCGCTGCTGCTTCCACCCTGGCCAGGTCCACTTCGCCAAAACGGGAAATGTTCTCGGCCACGCTGCCTTCGAGCAGCTCGACGCCTTGCGGCAGATAACCCAGAAAGGGGCCGAGCTCCTGCTTGTCCCAGGCATGAATGTCTGCGCCGTCAAGGCGCACTTTGCCTTTGGCCGCGGGCGCCAGCCCCATCAGCAAGCGGGCCAGCGTGGTCTTGCCGGCCGCAGACGGTCCGACCACCACAAGCACTTGCCCAGGCTCAAGGGAGAAGGCAAGACCGTGCAAGACCGGTGCGGCACGGCCGCTCACGGTAGCCGCCAGGCCCTCCACCGTCAGGCAGCCAGCGGGTGCGGGCAGGGCCATGGTCCGGGTTTTGGCGGGGGTTTGCAGCATCACCTGCTCAAGCCGGCGCCAGGCCTGACCGGCATGAACCAGTGCGCGCCATTGACCCAGCATTTGCCCCAGCGGCGCCAGCAAGCGCCCGCCCAGCACGGAGCAGACGATGACCATGGCAGGCCCGCCCGGCAACGCGTCTTGCAGCACCAGCCAGGCGCCCACGCCCAACAGCATCGAAGCCAGCACGTTTTGCACCAGCTTGCTCGCCGCCTGAAACGCGCCGGCGCTGCGGGAGGCGCGGGCCTGCAGGTCCAGAAGCGCGGCTTGGCGCTCCATCCACTGGCACCGAACGTCGTCAAGCATGCCCATGGACTGCATGACTTGCGCATTGCTCAGGGCCGCTTGGGCGTAGTCTTGAGCGGCAATGGCCGCCCGGTTGGCGGCGGCCAGCGGCACGCTGGTGCTGCGTTTGTTCAGCCAGGCCAGCGCCAGCTGCACCCCGGCGCCGGCCACTGCGGACCAGCCCAGCACCGGGCTGAGGTAAAAAAGAATCAAGGCGAACACCAGCGCCACAGGCATCTCGATCAAGGCGCCTAGCAGGGGATGGTGCATGAAATCCCTGACGCTGCGAAAGTCGCTCATGGGCTGCGTGCTGGCGGCGCCCGGGCGCCTGAGATTGCTGTCGTAAATGGTCTGAAAGACCTGTGCGGCCATGTGCTGGTCAAACTGCACGCCGGCTTCGCGCAAGGCCTCCGAGCGCGCCCATTCCAGGGCCTCCATCACGGCAAAAAGGAACAAGGCCAGCAGCGTCAGCATCGCCAGGGTCTGGTGGTTGCGACTGTCGAGCACCCGGCCATAGACCTCGAACATGTAAAAAGTCGGCGCCAGCAGCAGCAAGGCTGACGCCAGGCCGAAGCCGGCTGCGCGCGCAAAAGACGGCACGAGCGCGTGAACCGCGGTGCGCAGCGGCGATGTCGGGGTTCTGTTCACGGCCAAGGGCCTCCATCCAAGAGCATGAGCTGGCACGCGCCGGAACTGCTTGATTCGAGGTAGCCCGGCGCTCTAGGCCGCAACCCGCTCGGGGGTTGCGGCAGCAGGCGCCGGGCGGGTGAAGGCGTTCAGCCGACGATGGTTTCGGACACCAGCAAATAGTCCTTCACGCCCACGAGGTCGACGCTGCCGTCAAGTGTGAGGAAATCGCCGCTTGCCTCGCCTTCGGCAACCTGGGTCCAGATGCCGTCGGCGTTGTCGTCACGGAACAACTCGAATTCGACGCCATTGCCGTCTTGTTCGGACTTGACAATGTAGTTCACACCGTCGAGGTCGATTTGCTCGAAGCTCTCGTCGGCTTCGATACGGTCATTCACCCATTTGCCGCGCTTGAGTTCTTGCACACCGAGCACGTCGCCGGTGTTTGCGTCCACGGTGAACTTGAGTTTTTCCAATTTGCTGGTCTTCACGCCCGCGCCCGCAACTTCCATTTCAAAGGCTTGTTCAAAATTGCCATCGCCATCAACATCGGTATAGACCGTGGTTTCCGTGAAGCCCTTGGACAGCTTGGTGCGGGTGACGGACAGCACATCGGTCACGCTCAGGTCATTGACGCCCACCTCGACATCAAAGGTGCTGCCAGAGATCTTCTGCAGCTTGGTCTTGTTGCCGCTCACCTCGGACATGCTCAGCACGCCGGTGTTGTCGCCATTGAATGAAAACTTGTAAAACTCGTTGTAACTCGACATGCTGATTTCCTTGGAAAGGTTGGCGGTTTCTGCTTGCCATGATTGGCGGCCGCGAAAAATGCGGTTTGGGCAGTTCCCGGGGCAAAACTCTTTTTCGCTACCGGCCTAAGCAATTGTTGCCAGTCAGATTTAGCAGGGATTAACAAAAGCAATAAAAATCAACAAAGTCGTTAATCTGCTTGCGGCAGAGGTTCTGCACCGCGCGCTTCGATAGAACCCACCGGAACACTCCGGCGCAGCGCTCAAGCGCCAGATGCACGGGGATTCCAAGCCGTGACAACAGCGGCCGGCAAGGCAGCCGGCCCGTCACCCGCTGATCGGGCTCAGGCTGGCTCGCTAGCGCCCACCGTTGTTTCCGGCCAGGCCAGCTCAATGCAAAAGCCATGCGCCACGTCGAGCAGCTCGACGCGACCGCCGTGCGCACGCAAGACCAAGTCTGCGAGGATCAGGCCCAGGCCCTTGAGTCCACTGCCCGGGCTGTAGTCCTGGCACGCCAGGGCTTCGCGCATGGAGGCGAGCTGGGCGGGCGGGCAGCCCTGGCCATCGTCATGCAGGCGCAGGCGGCACCCGCCAGGCGCATGCGCGGTGCTCAGGGTGACCGAGCGGCTTTGGTAGCGTTGGGCGTTGTCCAGCAGGTTCAGCAAGACGGCGGCAAACAAGTCCGGGTCAACATGCAGCTGCTCATCGCCAATGACCGTGAGCTCCAGCGCGTTAAAAAACAGCGGGCCGAGCAAATCGGCGAGCGTGACTGGCTTTCGCTGGGGCTCGACGCCGCTCCTGAACATGGTCAGCAAGGCCTGCATGACGCGCGCCAGACGCGTCGTCGCCTGGCGTGCCTGCAGCAGCCGGGGCCGCAGCGCCTCGGGCGCCTCACGCAGCGCCATGGCCAGCTGGGTATCGATGCCCGCTACCGGCGTGCGAAGCGCATGAGCGGCATGCGAAGTGAACGCACGCTCGGTGACGACGCGTCGCGCCAGCCGGTGCCCGAGATCACTGATCGCCCGCTCAATCGGCAGCAGCTCAAGCCGACCGGCGGATTTTGGCGCTGAGCCTTCCCGCAAGGGATCGTAGGACTCAATTTCTTTCGATAACTGCAACAGGGGCTTGAACTCGCGGCCGACCCGCCAGTTCATCACCAGCACGGCTGTCATGCTCATCAGCAGGGTTCCGAGCAAGGTATAGAGAACCGCGTTTTCCTGCGCTTCGACGCGCTCGCTTTGGCTTTGTGCCACCACCAGCATGCGGTCGGGGTTGTGTTTGAAATCGAAGGTGATGACACGCCATTGATGGTCGGCCGTCTGCGTCAGATGTGCCTGATGTTGAGTCAGCATGGCCGCCAGTGGCGCCTTGTGCGAGCGGCCCTTGACCTCACCGGTGGACACCTCCACCAGTTGCCACACCAGATGTTCCTCGTACTCGTCATTGCCGGGGGTGGAGACCGTGAAACGCTGATCCACCGGCGCCATGGCCAGCACGTTGTGGATGATCTCGCCCGCCTCGCGCAGCTCCTGGTCCATGAGCTCCTCCATCTCGTGGCCCACCACGTACCAGACCATGCCAGCCGTCAACAATCCGAAAAGCAGCGCAATCAAGAGCAAGGACGCGGTCAGGCGGCGGCGGATGGACGGCAAGCCTTGCATGTTCATTTCTGTCTCGGTCAATCGTTCAAGCAGCCGGGATGCGATAGCCCAGGCCGCGGATGGTTTCGATGGAGGTCTTGCGCAGCTTGCTGCGCAATTTGAAAATATGGACTTCGATGGAGTTGCTCATCAGCTCGCTGTCAAAGCCCAGCACCAGCAGTTCCAGTTCGCTCTTGGAGACGATCCGGCCGGCCCGCAGCACCAAGGCCTCCCAGATGGCCCACTCCCTGGCGGTCAGTTCCACTGGCAGGCCGTCAAGCCACACGGCCTTGGCGTTCAGGTCCACCTCGACCGGCCCAAAGGCCTTGCGCTGCGCGCTGCCAAAGATCCGGCGGGAAATGGCCCGCAGCCGGGCGCTAAGCTCCTCGGGTGCGAAGGGTTTGACCAGAAAATCGTCGGCACCGCTGTCCAGACCCTGAATCCGGTCGCTGAGCAAGTCGCGGGCAGTCAGGACCAGCGCGGGAATCGCCAGGCCCTTGCCGCGCAAGGACTTGAGCCAGTCGACACCCGAGCCGTCCGGCAAGTTCCAGTCAACCAGCAGGGCGTCATAAGGCTCGCTGATGAGGCTTTTGGCCTGCGCCAGCGAGACGCACCAGTCAATCGCGTAGCCGTCGCTGACCAGAAAGTCGCGCAAGCCGCCACCCAGGATCGGGTCGTCTTCAACGAGCAATAAACGCATGGGCGGGTCTTCACCGGGTTGGGCTTCGGGCTGGGTCGGCATGGCGGGCAGCGAGACACCCTGCCTGGGCATGCCGGCGGTTTTTAGACCGCCATTAGACGCGCTGAAGCTGAAGCTCAGCTGAAGCCTGCCCGGGCCGCAGCGCTTTAGCGCCGTGGTTTAAAGTGGCAGCCTGGTTCAGGCTCTTTTGCTTTCTCAGCGGCTTCGGGCCGCGGCAAAGCTTGCGCCAGCGGCTCTGCGAGTTGAGGCAGCGCCCGGATTTCTGTCGATCTGAACCCTGAAACGGCCCGGCTGGCCGAACCCACGCAAGACACCATGCCCCTTCAAAAACGCGGCTCCATGCCCCTTCTGCCCTGCTTGAGCTTCTCCGCCGCCTTGCTGGCGCTGATGCTTGGCCTGAACCCAGGCGCGCGCGCCCAGACTGCGGACAAGCCGGTCGGCGAGCGCGAACAGCCGCCGGCGGGCGCTGATGGCAAGCCCTTGAGCGTCTACGAGGCGACGATCGACGCGGCGATGACCGCTTACACCGAAGGCCGACTGGGCCGGGCGCGGGCGCTGATCACGGCTTTCCAGCAGCAAGGCGAGCCCTTTGACGCGCCGGCCGAGCCCCAGTCTTGCTCGCCCAAGCAGGGCTACGCGCGCCTGCAGCAAGCCCTGGCTTGTACGGTCAGCTCCCCGCTGGCGGCCAAGGCCTGGTCCAGTGTCGACGAGGCCAAGGCCGCGGTGAACGCGCAGTTGCGCGCCGGCAAGCTGGCGACGCTTTCTCCCTACGTGGCCACCTGCGAAGTCGGCGATCTGGCGCACTTTGAGAGCCTGTGTTTTGCCGACGCCGAGCGGCCTGCCGCCAGCGCCGCTGAGGCCGAACCCGTCCTGCGGGCCCTTGGCGAGCCCGGCCAGGCCGCCGCACTGCAACAAGCCCGCTGGGTGCGGTCGGGCACGGCCTACGGGCACTGGACTGAAATGTGGGTCTTGAGCTCGCCGGCCTTCAGCGCCTGGAGCGCGGCCGACGGCTGGGGCAACTCCAAAAACATGATCGAAATCGGCCGCCGAAACGACGGCAAGGTTTACCTTTCAGCGCTGCCCTGGAGCTTGCCGGCGCGCGGCGCCAAGTAATCTCGCCAGCCCCGTTCAGCTCAGGCGGTTGAGCAACTCGGTCGCCAGCAGCAGGGACAGAAACAGCAGCACGACCACCGGCATCACCACGCCCAGCCCCGCCCAAGTCGCCAGCAGGCCGCAAGCGGCGGGCATGACCGAGCTGCCGACCGAGGCAAAGCCCATTTGCCGCCCGATCACCCGGCGCGCCACATCGGGCGGAAAGCGGCGCGTGGTTTCGTGCATCAAAGACGGAAACACCGGTGCGCAACCCAGACCTGTCAGCACCAGACCGGCCAGCGACAAGGGCGCGGGTAAGCCGTCGAAGGCAAACACGGCCGCGCCGCAACTCGCCACGCCAGAGCCCCAGCGCACCAGGCGCCGGTTGCCCAGGCGGTTGGCGAACAAGCCCACGCCGAAGCGACCGGCGGTCAGAGAGCCAAAAAATACCGACACCCAGAGGCCGGCCGTGGCGGGCTCGAAGTGCCGCTCGGTGACCAAAATACTGGCGGCCCACAGGCCGGTGGCCATTTCGGCGGCCACGTAAAGCAAAAAGGTCAGCGGCGCCAGCCACAGGCTCAGGGTGCGCACGGGTTTGAAAGCCAGACGGTCGACCCCGTGCGCCGACTGCGGCGACGCCTCGCCAGCACTGCGCCACAAACCCAGTGACAAAAGCAGCACGCCAGCCAGCGCCAGCTGGACCAGGCCGATGGTTCGTGCGCCGCCCTGCCAGCCGGCCGTACCGCCGAGCGCCACGCCCATGATGAGCGGCCCGATGGTCGCGCCTACGCCCCAGAAACCATGCAGCCAGTTCATATGCCGCGGCGAGCAATGGGCCGCCACAAAATGATTCAGGCAAGCGTCGACCGCGCCGGCGCCCAGGCCCAGCGGAATGGCCAGCGCCACCAGCCAGCCGAAGCCGGGTGCGAAAGAAAAGCCCAGCAAGGCCAGGCCGGTCATCAGGCAGCTGGCCGCGACCACCCGCCCGGTGCCCAGGCGTTTGGCCAGCGTGCCGCTCCAGACGCTGGCCGCAACCGAGCACATCGTCAGGGTGATGGCAATCGCACCGACCGCCGCCAGCGGCTGACCGAAGTCATGGCGGATCGCCGGCCAGGCCACGCCCAGCACGCCGTCGGGCAGGCCCAGGCTGATGAAGGAAAGGTAAATGAGGCCAAGCAGGAAGATTGAAGGCACGCTGCACGCTCGCCGCTTCAGGGCAAGCTATAAGGAAAACAAGGACTTTAGCAGCGCGGCCACGCGCCGACCACTTTCGCGGCGACCTTGTCCGGGCACCTGCGCCGCCCTTGCGCCACCCTTCATCGGCCTCCTGCGCCGCGCGGTGGCCCGCGCGACCCAGGCGGGCCTCGCCTTCGCTGTCTACACTTGGCCACACACCTGTTCCGCGCACAAAGCCCGCTTCGGCAGCGCTCAACCCCGCTTGGTCGCTCATGGACTATCTGCTTTTCTCTGGTCTGCTCGCCTTGGCGGGCTACACCCTCAAGACGCGTGCCGAGCGCAAGCGCATCACCTTGCTCGCGCAGCATCTGGCCGGGTACGAAATCGAGAAACTCATGCAGACCCTGACCGAAGGCTACGCCCGGGCGCTGGGCGAGCATGATGCGGCGCGGCGCGCGTCCATCTGGCAGCTTCTGGGCGTCGCCGAGAGCAAGCTCGCCGCGCAGGTGCGGCAACTGGCGGCCAGCTTTGCCCGGGTGGCGCCCGAACAGGCGCGGGTGCATCGCCTGCCCTGGCCGCTTGGCGAGCTTGCGACATGGTTCAAAGGCAGCAGCTTTGACCTGCGCGAGGCGCTGAAGGTTCATGCCGACGGCCTGGCGCGGGCGCTGGCGCCAGGCGAGTCGGTGCGGCCGCAGGCGCGGGCTTTCACGCTGAGCGCCGAGATGCTCTTGTTGCAGCACAGCTGCCACTGGTATTGCAAGTCCAAGGCAGTAGCGTCGGCGCGCATGATGGTGCGCCACCAGACGCCCTATGCGCGGCTGCTCGAATCGGTCTCGCCCGAGACGCGGCGCGCTTACACGGCCTTGCTGGGCGAGCGCTAGCCGCCGACCACCCGGCCGTCGACCAGCTCGATAACCCGGTCGCAGCGCAGCGCCAGCCGCGGGTCGTGCGTGACGATCAGGCAGGCGCTGCCGTGGTCCTGGTTGAATTCACGCAGCAAGGCAAAGACTTCGTCGGCGCTCACGGTGTCCAGGTTGCCGGTCGGCTCGTCGGCCAGGATCAGCCGCGGCTTTTGCGACAGCGCACGGGCGATTGCCACGCGCTGCTGCATGCCGCCGGAGAGTTCGCCGGGGCGCTTGTACTCGGCGTCCTGCAGACCGACCCGGGCCAGCAGCTCGCGCGCCAGCGCCTGGGCTTCGGGCGTGGCGGTGCCGTGGCGAATGATGGACGGCAGCAACACGTTTTCCAGCGCGGTGAAGGCGGGCAGCAAATGATGAAACTGGAACACGAAGCCGATGGCCGCGCCGCGCAGGGCGGTGAGTTCGGCATCGGTCAGCGCCAGCGCGCTGCGCCCGGCAATCTCCAGCTCACCAGCGGTCGGCGGCTCGAGCAGGCCGATGATGTTGAGCAGCGTGCTTTTGCCTGAACCGGACGGCCCCTTGAGCGCGACAAATTCGGCCTGCTGCAAGGCCAGCGTGATGCCGTGCAGCACTTCGGCTTCGACCGGCGTGCCGATGTTGTAGCGCTTGGTGATGCCCTGCAAGTGCAGGACGGGGGCGGCGTCAGGCTGGTTCATGGTTTGGCTTTGAGCGTGGGGAGCGGCTTGAAGGGCAGGCATGACTTGAAAGGCTTGCAAGGCTTGAATGGCTTTGAGAGCTCGACAAAGGGGCGGGGCCGATTCAGGCGCGGATCGCCTGCACCGGGTCCATGCGTGCGGCGTTGCGCGCCGGCACCAGCGCGGCCAGCAGGCCAACGCCGCAAGCCAGCAGCGAAGCCAGCAGCACCAGCTTCATGTCCAGCTCGGGCGCGAACATGGCCGTGCCGTCAGGGCTTTTGAACACCGTCGAAAACACCACCAGCAGCGCATAAGCCAGCGCCGAACCCAGGGCCGAACCGGCCAGCCCGACCAGGCCGCCTTGCAGCAGGAACACCGCCATAATGCGCCGCCGCCCGGCGCCCATGGCCCGCAAGATGCCGATCTCGCGCTGCTTTTGCACCACGCTGACCACCAGCACGCTGGAGATGCCCAGCGCCACGATGAGCACCACAAAGCTGCGGATCAGGTTGTTCGACACGGTCTGGTTGGCCAGCGCGCTCAGGAGCCCCGAATTGGTCTGCATCCAGCTGTCCACCGTGAGGCCGGTTTGCAGGCGCAGCGCGTCCGCCACGGCATTGGCGCCAAACAGCTCGGTCACGGTCAGGTCAAGGTTGGAAACACCGCCCGGCAAATCCAGCAGGGTCTGACCCAGCTGCAAGGTGACAAACACCCAGCGCCGGTTGAGGTCGCGGTTGTTCAGGTCAAACAAGCCGGTGATCTGCACGGTTTCGCTGCGGCCGCTGGCGCTGGTCACGCGCAGCTTGTCACCCAGGGTGACGCCGAGGTCTTGCGCCAGCTCGGTGCCAATCAGCGCGCCACTGCCGGCCAGGGCAAACGCGCCGCGCGTCATGTAGTCGTCCATGCGCACGACGCGGCGGTAGGCATCGGGCTGAACGCCCATCAGCACCACGCTCTTGTTGCTGTTGCCGCGTGCGGCAAAGGCCGGTCCGCTCACCACCGGCGAGACCGCCAGCACCCCCGGCGTGGCGGCCGCCAGCGCGGCCACGCGCTCCCACTGGTCAACCGAGCGCAGGCGTTGCTCGCGCGGCTGCACCACGGCCGCGACCGGCGGCTCGGCGCCGGGCGGGCTCACCAAGCGCGTGATTTCTTCGGTCGGCCGGATCACCACATGCGCTTGCGAGCCCATCACGCGGTCAATGATGGTGACTTGCAGCTGGTTGATCAGTTGCGTGAGAAAAATGATCACGGCCACGCCGCCGGTGACGCCCGCGAGGATCAGCATGCTTTGCATGCGGCCTTCCCGCAAAAAGCGCAGCGCCACCAGCAGCTCGAACGGCATCCAGCCGGCCCAGGGGCTGAGCGCGGGCCGGTGGCGCCGGCGCGGTCCCCGGCCAGGCCAGAACCAGCGAGGACGGCGCTCGGCGAGCTTGCCGTCGAGGCCCGTGGGCGACACTGGCTTTGGCGACGCGGTCAAAGACGAGGCGGCTGGCGAAGAATCCGAAGAATCCAAAGAAATAGAAGGCGGTGGCGGCAGCGCTGAATCCGGCATGGCGAAGTCCCTGGCCGCTCAACGCGAAATGAAGGAAGGCACTTCCATGCCCTTGACCGGCGCAGGGCGCGGAGCCGCCCGCACGCTGTCGCCGGGCAGCGCCTTTTCCGTCTGCGCAATGGCCAGCTCGCCTTCGAGCAGGCCGCTGCTGATTTCCACCGTGCCGACGCCGCGCAGCCCCAGCTGCACCGGCACCCGCACGGCGCGCTTATCGCGCAGCACCAGCACCCACGGCGCCTCGCGGTCGGCGTCGCGCACGGCCGCAGCCGCAAGCACCAGCACGCCCTGGCGGCTGGCGCCGATCAGCTCGACCGACACGGTCATGTCGGGCTTGAGAAACGCCGGCGATTCGGTGACCGCCAGGCGCACCTCGACGCTGCCGCGCTGCGCGTCCACCGCCGGTGCGATGTAGCTCAACTTCGCCGCAAAAGGCTGGCCCGGGTAGGCGTCAGCCACCGCGCGGGCGGCCATGCCGATCGACAGGATGTGCAGGTTTTTTTCGTCAATGGCGGTGTCAATGCGCATGCCGCCAGCTGCGGCCAGCGCCAGCAGCACGCGCCCCGGCTGCGCCATGCTGCCCGGCTCGGCCTGACGCAGCAGCACCAAGGCATCGACCGGGCTGCTGATCGACAGCCGCGACAGGCGGGCCTGGGCTACTTCCACGGCAGCGGCGGCCTGCGCCACACGGCTGGCGGCCAGCGCACTTTCAATGCCCTCGGGCTCGTTGGCGCGGGACTGCACGCGCGCCGCTTGCAGCGCACTGGCGGCCGTGTCTGCCGCGCGCCGGGCTTCATCGAGCTTTTGCTGAGAAAAAAAGCCTTGCGCCACCAGCTCGCGCGCGCGTTGATGTTCGCGCTCGGCGGCGCGCCAGGCCGCCTCGGCCTGCACCACCGCCTGCACCGCGACAGGCGCAGCGACCACGGCTTGCTGGGTGGCCCGGCGGCTTGCTTCCTGCCACGCCGCGCGCGCCTGCTGCAAGGCCGCGCGCGCTTCGGCGTCAGACAGGCGCACCAGCTGCTGGCCGGCCTTGACCTGATCGCCTTCGCGCACCAGCACAGCCAACACCGGCGCTGTCACCTCGGCAGCCAGCTCGATGCGCGCTGGCGCATTCAGCCGTCCCGTGGCCACCACCGATTGCTGCAAGTCGCTGCGGCGCACGGCCAGCACCTGCACGGGCGTGCCGGCTTGCAGCGCAAACCAGGCCAGACCCAGCAGCAACAACACCAAAAGTCCGGCGACAGTCCATTTCGTGCGGGTCATGCGAAGTTTCATCTTTGCAGCCTAGCAGCGCCCGCGCCAGACGCACTGACCAGCATCAAGGAAAGGCGTGCTCGATGGCGCCCGCAGGTGCCTGCGCCGCGCCGCGCCGACAGACTGCCTGGACTCCGGCTCCGGCGCCAGGCTCAGGCCGTGCCAGGCACTCGTTACTTTAAAGCGCAGCTTATAGTGGCGCTTCACTTTTTGGAGTCGGTTCATGCGCATCTGGAAGCAGCCCATCTCGGTCGAGTCGCTCACCGCTGACAGCGCAAACTCCGCGGTCTCGCACCTGGGCATGGAGTTTGTGGAAGTGGGAGATGACTTCATCCGGGCCCGCTTGCCGGTCGATGAACGCACGCGCCAGCCTTACGGCCTGCTGCACGGGGGCGTGTCTGTCGCACTGGCCGAAACCCTGGGTTCCTGCGGGGCCGCGCATGTGGTGCCCGAGGGCTACCAGGTGGTCGGGCTGGAGATCAACGCCAACCACCTCAAAGGCGCGCGCAGCGGCTGGGTCACCGGCACCACGCGGCCACTCCACATGGGCCGCAGCACGCAGGTCTGGGCCATTGAAATTCACAACGAGTCCGGCGAACTGGTGTGCATCTCACGCATCACCATGGCCGTGCTGGCGCCGCGCTAAATTAAGCCTGGGCGCCGCCTCCGCGAACCCCAGGCTGGTCATGGCCGCTGGCGAAATCAGGGTCTATCTTCCGGGTCTGCGATTGGGCCAGGATGCTCGGGGATGGATTCCTGCCTTCGCAGGAATGACGGTGACAAATTGAGATGTCGGTGCCGTAGCGACATGTCGGTGACAAAACGATATGTCTGTGGCGGGGAGACTTGTCGGCGAGCGAGGACGGTGGTGACGGGTCAGGTCAACACCTTCTTTCCCGTCATTCTCGCGAATGCGGGAATCCATCTCCCGGGTCTGCGACACGGCATGGAATTCGAGGATGGATTCCTGCCTTCGCAGGAATGACGGTGACAAATTGAGATGTCGGTGACGTGGCGACATGTCGGCGAGTCGGGACCGTGGTGACAGGTCGGGTAGACGCCTTCTTTCCCGTCATTCTCGGGAACGCGGGAATCCTTGTCCCGGGTCTGCGACAC
>CAJAOB010000118.1 GCA_903941205.1 uncultured Burkholderiales bacterium
CAGGCAGCCGCGTAGTCGCCAGCACTGTGGCCGATCACGGCGGCGGGCCGGACGCCCCAGCTCAGCCACAAGCGGGCGATGGCGTATTCGAGCGTGAACAAGGCCACGATGGCGTAGCGCGGGCGCTGCAGCAGCGCGGCGGCAGCATCGTCTGGCGTACCAAACATGACCTGTCGCAGATCGGCGGGCGCATCAGCAGGCATCTGTGCAAAGCAGGCCTCGACGGCTTCGCGAAATGCCGGCTGGCCCAGCAGGTCGCGTCCGGCCCCGGGGTAATGCGCGCCGCCGCCGGGAAACATCAGCACCACCGGCGGCGCCGACTTGCCCGCCTGACCGCTCACCAGGCGCGGCGTGGCGCGGGCCTGCAAGGCTTCGAGCAAACCGGCCCGGTCACGGGCCACCACGGCCAGGCGGTGCTCAAACTCACGCCGGCCTGTCTGCAAGGTGAAAGCCGCATCGGCCAGCGACAAGTCGGCCGGGAAATTCTCATCCGGCTGCGCCAGCCAGGTTTGCCACTTGGCCTTGAGCCCTTGCAGAGCGGTCGCACTGCGGGCCGACAGCGTGAGCAACTGCCAGTCTTGAGCCGGGCGCTGGCGCCGTTCGGCCCAGGCCGGCGGCTCTTCCAGGATCACATGCGCGTTGGTGCCGCCAACGCCGAGCGCATTGACCGCAGCGCGGCGCGGCTTGGTGCTGCGCGGCCAGGGCTGCGCCTGCGCAAGCACGTGAAACGGCGTTTTCTCGATCTGCAAGCGGCTGTTGGGGCGGCTGAAATTCAGGCTGGGCGGAATCGACTGGTGGCGCAGCGCCAGGCAGACCTTGATGAGCGCGGCCACGCCGGCAGCGGTGTCAAGGTGGCCAATATGCGTCTTGAGCGAACCCACGCCGCATGAGCCGGCGCCGGCGCCCGCATAGGCCTGCGCCAGCGCCGCCAACTCGATCGGGTCGCCCACGGGCGTGCCTGTGCCGTGCGCCTCGATGTATTGAATGCTAGCCGGCTCGACGCCGGCCATCGCCAGCGCTTCGGCCGCAGCGCGCGCCTGGCCTTCGACGCTGGGCGCGAGGTAACCGGCTTTTTGCGAGCCGTCGTTGTTGACGGCCGAGCCGCGAATCACCGCGTAAATCTGGTCACCATCGCGCAGTGCCTCTTCCAGCCGGCGCAGCACCACCACGCCCACGCCGCTGCCAAAGACGGTGCCGGCGGCCTGCTCGTCAAAGGCGCGGCACAAGCCATCGGGCGAGAGGATTTCGCCCGCCGCGTAGTGGTAGCCGCGCCGGTGCGGCAGCTCGATGCTCACGCCGCCGGCCAGCGCCATGTCGCACTCGCCTGAGAGGAGGCTTTGCGCCGCCAGATGCACCGCCACCAGCGAGGTCGAGCAGGCCGTCTGCACGGTGATGCTCGGCCCCTTCAAGTCCAGCAGGTACGACAGGCGCGAGGTCAGAAAATCCTTGTCGTTGCCGGTGTGGCGCAACAAGAACATGCCCATGGACTTGACCAGCGCCGGGTTCGTCAGCAGGTTCTGCGTCAGGTAGGCCTGCATGCCGCAGCCGGCAAAAACGCCCACCGAGCCCTGAAAGCGCTCGGGCATGTGGCCGGCGTCTTCCAGCGCCTCCCAGGCGCACTCCAGAAAGTGCCGGTGCTGCGGGTCCATCACGGACGCGTCGCGTTTGCTGAAGCCGAAGAACCCCGCGTCGAACATCTCCATGTCGGGCAGCACCAGGCTGGCGCGCACGTAGTCGGGGTCGGCCAGATCGGCCTCGGGCACGCCGGCCGCGCGCAATTGCGCGTCGCTCAGCCACTCGGTCGCGCTCTGGCCGCTTTGCAGCAAGGCCCAGAGTTCGCTGGCCGAGCGGGCCGCCGGAAAGCGGCCGGCCAGCCCGACGATGGCAATGCAGCCGGGCTCGACCGCCGGTGGCGGGTCGTTCTGTGCGGCCTGGGAATCAGGTGGAGGCGGCGCGTCGGTGTTCAACACGGTGGCACTTTCAGACGGAGGATGGAGATCATGGGCATTCATCGGTCAGCTCCGATCAGGCCGAGGTCGCGGGTTGGGAGGCCGGGGCCGCTGGCGTGCGCAGGTTGCGGCGCTGGCGCGCGCGGCTCAGTCCCTCGTCCACGGCGCTGCCACTGGCTTGCCCTGCCAGATGCAGGGCCAGACCGCGAATGGTCGGGAAGCGAAACATGTCGGTGATCGAGACCTCGCGCCCGCTGGCTTCGCGCAGAAGGCGCTGCACCTGCACCACCAGCAGCGAATGGCCGCCGAGGTCAAAGAAGTTGTCGTTGACGCCGACCTCGCTCAGGCCGAGCACATCGCGCCACAGCGCTGCAATCGTCCTTTCAATG
>CAJAOB010000119.1 GCA_903941205.1 uncultured Burkholderiales bacterium
CTGGTGCTTGAGCGCGGCATGGCGGTGCTGTTCACCGAGCACAGCATGGACGTGGTGTTTGCCTATGCCGACCGCATGATCGTGCTGGCACGCGGGCGGCTGATCGCCGAAGGCAAGCCGCTGGAGATTCGCGACCATCCCAAGGTGCAGGAGGTTTACTTCGGCAGCGGCAAGACCTTCGAGAAAAAAGGCCAGAGTGACACGGCCAACAAGGAAGCCGCCTGATGCGCACCGATTCAGAACCCCTGCTCAAGGTCCAGCGGCTGTGCGCCTGGTATGGCGCGGCCCAGGTCTTGTACGACGTCGCGCTCGATGTCCGGCGCGGCGAGGTGGTGGCCTTGATGGGCCGCAACGGCGCCGGCAAGTCAACCACGCTCAAATCCATCATCGGCATGCTCGATAAACGGCGCGGCGAGGTGGCCTTCATGGGCCACGACATCTCGAACGCCGAGCCGCACCAGGCTGCCCGGCTGGGCATGGGCTTCGTGCCCGAAGACCGGCGCATCTTCACCGACCTGACCGTGATGGAAAACCTGGAAGTCGGCCGCCAGCCGGCACGCCGGTGGCCCGACGGCAGCAGCGCGCCGCTGTGGACGCCCGAGCGGCTGTTTGAACTTTTCCCCAACCTGGGCGAAATGCCACAGCGTCCGGGCGGCCGCATGAGCGGCGGCGAGCAGCAAATGCTGACCGTGGCCCGCACCCTCATGGGCAACCCCTACCTGGTGCTGCTTGACGAGCCCTCGGAGGGCGTGGCGCCACTGATCGTCGAGCAGATGGCGCACACGATCCTCGAGCTCAAGGCGCAAGGCGTGAGCATCTTGCTGTGCGAGCAGAACATGCACTTTGCCGAGTTGGTGTCTGACCGCGCCTATGTGCTGGAAAAAGGGCAGGTCCGCTTTGAAGGCAGCATGGCCGAGCTGGCCGCCGACGAGGCCGTGCGCCGCAACTACCTCAGCGTCTGAGCTGCTGCCAAGCGGTTTTTTTCATGAGTATTCCGCAAGCGCCCCCTGCTCCTACTGTTGCTGTTGCGAGCCTGCAGGTCAACGGCACCACGCATACGCTGAGTATGTCGTCCGAGGCGTCGCTGCTGCACCTGCTGCGCAACGAACTTCGGCTGAACAGCCCCAAGTACGGCTGCGGGCTCGGTGAATGCGGTGCCTGCACGGTGCTGGTCGACGGCATCGCCGCACGGGCCTGCGTGATCCCGGCTGTCGGCGTGCCGGGCCGGGCCATCACCACGCTCGAAGGACTCGGTTCACGCGAGAAGCTGCACCCGGTGCAACAAGCTTTCATTGACGCCCAGGCGGCGCAATGCGGCTACTGCCTGAGCGGCATGATCATGATGACCGCCTCGCTGCTGGCGCACACACCCGACCCGAGCGAGACCGAGATTCGCCAGGCGCTGTCGGGCAATTTGTGCCGCTGCGGCACGCACCTTGAAATCATCGACGCGGTCAAACGCGCAGCCGTGCTGCTGGCCCGGGCCCGTGCCGACGCACCTGCCAGCGGCGCCGAAACCGCTGGCGTCGCCGAAACTGCCAGCGCCGCCGAAGTGCCCCCGGGAACCAAGCCATGAACGACCTCACCAGCCGCGCCCATGCCGCGCTGACGCGAGCCGACTTCCGCGCCGCCGGCGGGGTTTTGCTGGTCACGCGCGAACCGCCACCGGCGCCACCACCGGTCAAGGGCCAGCCAACGCTGGTCAGCGGCAACCCTGCCGAAGGCCTGGAGATCTTGCTGGCCGTTTGGGACGACGGCAGCGTGACCGCGCTCCATGGTCATGTCGACCTGGGCACCGGCCTGCGCACCGCGCTGTCGCAGATCGTGGCCGAAGAACTCGATGTCAGCCTGGCGCGCGTGAACATGGTGCTCGGCGACACCACGCGCGCGCCCAACCAGGGCGCCACCATCGCCAGCGCCTCGATCCAGATTCACGCCTTGCCGCTGCGCGCCGCAGCAGCGCAGGCCCGCGCCTGGCTGCTGGCGCAAGCCGCGCAGCGCTGGCAACTGAGCCCCGCTGCCGCGGCGCAACTTCAGGTCTCTGACGGCGTCATCACGCTGGCCGCAGCATCGCCCGATGAGGCCAGTCAGCCAACGCTGCGAATTGGGTACGCCGAGCTGCTGACCGGGCACCATGTGGAGTTGCCGCTGGCGCTTGAAAAGACGCTCAAGTCGCCGGCCGACTACCGCGTGGTGGGCACCAGCGCGCCGCGCGTTGACATTCCGGCCAAGGTCACGGGCGAGCTGACCTTTGTGCACGACATGCGCGTGCCCGGCATGCTGCACGGCCGCGTGGTCAGGCCGCCGTATGCAGGCGCAGCCCATGGCGACTTCATCGGCAACACGCTGGAGTCGGTTGACGAGTCTTCCATCGCGCACATCCCGGGCATTCGCAAGGTGCTCGTGATACGCGACTTCGTCGGCATCGTGGCCGAGCAGGAAGAGCATGCCGAGCAGGCCATGCGCGAGCTGCGTGTGCAATGGAAAAACTGGCCCGGCCTGCCGCCGCTGGACGATCTCGCGCAGGCCCTGCGCGACAACCCCTCCACCCAGCGGCAGCTGGTGGACGAAGGCGATACCGACAGCGCGCTGGGCGCCGCCGCGCAAGCCCTGAACCGCGACTACGTCTGGCCCTACCAGATGCATGCGTCCATCGGGCCGTCCTGCGCGCTGGCCGACTGGCAGGCCTCGCGCATGACCGTCTGGGCCGGCACCCAGAACCCGCATGTGCTGCGCGCCGATCTCGCACGCCTCACGGGCCTGGCCGATGTGCAGATCGATGTGATCCGCATGGAGGCCTCGGGCTGCTACGGCCGCAACTGCGCCGATGACGTGGCCGCCGATGCGGCGCTGCTCTCGCGCGCGGTCGGCCAGCCAGTGCGCGTGCAACTCAGCCGCGAGCAGGAGCACGCCTGGGAACCCAAGGGCGCGGCCCAGCTGATGCAGGTGCGCGGCGGACTCAACCCGGATGGCTCGGTCGCCGGCTATGACTTTCAGACCAGCTACCCCTCCAACGGCGCGCCCACGCTGGCGCTGCTGCTCACGCGCACCATCGAGCCGCTGGCGCAGGCCTATGAAATGGGCGACCGCACGGCGCGTCCGCCTTACGCGTACCCGAACCTGCGCGTGCGCGTCAACGACATGGCGCCGATTCTGCGGGCCTCGTGGTTGCGCGGCGTGTCGGCCTTGCCCAACTCGTTTGCGCACGAGTCCTACATTGACGAGCTGGCAACGGCGGCCGGTGTCGATCCGGTCGAGTTCCGGCTGCGCTACCTGAGCGAGCCGCGGGCCGCCGAACTGGTCCGCCTCACCGCTGAACGCGCCGGCTGGAAAGCCCACACGCAGCCGGGTCAGCAGGCGCGCCCGCCCGGCGAAGAAGGCGCGGCCAACAGCGCCAGCGACCCGAACATCCTGCACGGTCAGGGCGTGGCTTATGCGCGCTACGTTCACAGCAAATGGCCCGGCTTTGGCGCCGCCTGGGCCGCTTGGGTGGCCGATGTCGAAGTCAACCGGCAAACCGGCGAGGTGCATGTGCGCCGCGTGGTGGTCGGGCATGACGCCGGCACCCTGATCAACCCGGCCGGCGTGCAGCACCAGATTCATGGCAACGTGCTGCAAACCACCAGCCGCGCGCTGCACGAGCAAGTCCAGCTCAAGCCACAAGACAACAGCGTGGCCAGCCTGGAATGGGGCAGCTACCCGATCCTGAATTTTCGCGACGTGCCGGTGGTCGAGGTGGTCACGATGGCGCGGCCCGGTGAGCCGCCGCTGGGCGCGGGCGAGTCGTCGTCGGTGCCCGGCACGGCCGCCATTGCCAACGCGATTTTTGACGCCACCGGCGTGCGCTTTCGCCAGCCGCCCTTCACCCCCGAGGTGGTGCGCGCCGCGCTCAACCCCAAGCCCACGCCCACCCCGGCCACGGCCGAAGAAGTCAGGCCGCCGCAGCCTGCGCTGGCGCCGCCTGCCACAGCGCTATGGCCGCGCCGGCTTGGCTGGAAGTCGCGCACTGTTGCCGTGCTGGGCGGCTTGCTCGGGCTGGTCGCCGCGCTGGCGGGCTGGCGTTCGGCCTTGCCGCCAGCGGTCACAGGCGGCAGCACGGTGTACTCACAAGCCACCCTTGAGCGCGGCCGGCAGCTGGCTGCGGCCGGCAATTGCGCGGGCTGCCACACGGCGCCCGGCGGCATGCCCAATGCGGGCGGCCTGGCCATGCAAACGCCCTTTGGCCGCGTCTACAGCACCAACCTCACGCCCGACGCCCAGACCGGCTTGGGCCTGTGGTCTTATGCCGCTTTCGAGCGCGCCATGCGCGAAGGCATCTCGCGCGACGGGCGGCATTTGTACCCGGCCTTTCCTTTCACCTCGTACGCCAAAACCAACGACCAGGACCTGACCGCGCTCTACGCCTACCTGATGGCGCAGCCTGCGGTGGCAGCGCCCACGCCACCGGCCGAAATGAATTTCCCCTTCAGCGTGCGGCCCCTGATGGCCGCCTGGAACGGCCTGTTTCATGACGCCCGGGCCTTCGCGCCCGAGCCCGGCCAAAGCGCCGAATGGAACCGCGGCGCCTACCTGGTCAACGGCCTCGGCCATTGCGGCGCCTGCCACACGCCGCGCAACGCGCTCGGCGCCGAACTTGGCGGCCAGGCTTTTTTGGCCGGCGCCATGGCCGGCGGCTGGGAGGCGCCGGCGCTCACCTCGCTGTCACGCGCGCCGGTGCCGTGGTCGCAGACCGAGCTTTACCGCTATTTGCGCCAGGGGCATACCGAGCAGCACGGCATCGCCGCCGGCCCCATGGGCGACGTGGTCAAGGAATTGCGCCACCTGCCCGACACCGACATCAAGGCCATGGCCCATTACCTGGCGTCTTTCAATGCGCCGGTCAGCGACGCTGACAGCGCTGCGCAGGCGCGCCAGGTGGTGCTTGCCGCGCAGGCGGCACCCGCCTTGCGCGACCCGGGGCAGCGGCTTTTCAGTGGTGCCTGCGCGTCATGCCACCATGACGGCGACGGCCCGCGCCTGCTGGGCGTCAACACCCCGCTGGCCCTGAACAGCAATCTGCACAGCGCCCGGCCCGACAACCTGATTCGCACCATCCTCGACGGCATTCGAACGCCAGCCTCCAGCGACATCGGCTTCATGCCGGCTTTCAGGCACAGCCTGAGCGACGAGCAGGTCGCAGCGCTGGCCAGCTACATGCGAAGCCGCTACGCCCCGGGTCAGCCCGCCTGGCCGAACCTCGCGCAGGACGTCGCCCGCCTGCGAACACTGCCTGGTACGCACTGAAAAAGGGGCCGTACAAGGGGCCGCACAAGGGGCTGACCAACGAAGGGGATGGTGCGCAAAAAGCAAAAATTGGCACGCAACCCGCCGGCCTTGGCGATCCGGATTTTTCATGTGGCATGCGCTACATATTTAATGTAGTATGTACTACATGAAAGCTTTAGGCGATGGCCCGTGCAGTCCAGACGGCCGGGCCTGCCGCAAGCGTCATGCAGGTGCGCACGGTCGCGCATCGTCAGCCACCAAAACCATTGAACGACAAAACAGGAGATCGCATGTACGACGTATTTCAGACCGAAAAACTCATTGAGCTCTGGCTGACAGAGGACATCGGCTACTGCGACCTGACGGTGCAACTGATGGTCGCGCAAGACACGGTGGGTACGTTTCACATGAACGCGCGCGAGCCGATGCATGTGGCGGGCCTGGATGTGGCGGCCCGGGTGTTTTGCAAATACGACCAGCAGCTCAAGGTCACGCGCTACGTCAAGGACGGCGACAAAGTCGAAAAGGGCACCCGGTTGTTGACTGTCACCGGCCCGGCGCGCAGCATTTTGACGGCGGAGCGCACCGCGCTCAACATCACCCAGCGACTGTGCGGCATCGCCACCGAAACAGCCCGCTACAACGCAGAAATTGCCGGTACCGCCACGCGGCTGATTGACTCGCGCAAGACCACGCCGGGCCTGCGCATGCTTGAAAAGCACGCGGTGGTGTGTGGCGGCGGGCTGAACCACCGCCTGGGACTGGACAACGGCGTCATGCTCAAGGACAACCACATCGTGGTCTCGGGCGGCATCGCCAAGGCGGTGGCCAGTGCGCGCAAACTGCTGCCCATCCTGACAAAAATCGAAGTCGAATGCGACCGGGTCGAGCAGGTCGTGGAGGCGCTGGCAGCCGGCGCCGATGTCATCATGCTGGACAACATGGCACTCGAAGACATGCGAACCGCCGTGGCGCTGGTGGCCGGCAAGGCCAAGATTGAAGCATCGGGCGGCATCAACATCAAGACCATCCGGGCGATCGCCGAGACCGGTGTCGACTACATCTCTACCAGCAAGATCACCCAGGCTGCACCGCCGGTAGACATCGGGCTGGACGATTGAGCTGACGCGGCGCGGGCGGAGAACAACAATGGCTGGAAGTTTCTTTTTTGTGGTTGGCCCCAGCGGCGCTGGCAAAGACAGCCTTCTGGCCGGCGTTGCCCCCTTGTTGCCGGCGGGTGAATTTGTCTTTGCGCGCCGCATCATCACGCGCGAGGCGGTGGCGCACACGGAGGATCACGACAGCTGTTCGGAAACTGATTTTCTGGCGCGCGAAAAAAACGGTGAATTTCTCATCACCTGGCAAGCCCATGGCCTGATGTACGGCTTGCCTGCTGCCTTGCGTGATGCGATTGCCAGCGGCGTTCATGTGATCGCTAATGGCTCCCGCAACATGATCGCGCAGTTGCAAGCCGAGCTTGCGACCCTGAAGGTGATAGAAGTCAGCGCACCCCTCGACGTGCTGCGCGCCCGGCTCCATGACCGCAGCCGCGAAACTCCCGAGGAAATTGACCGCCGCCTGCAGCGCGCCTCGCTGGCCCTGCCCGCGGGGGTTCGCAGCGTGCGGGTAATGAACGACCTGAGCCTGGAGATCGGCATCAGCCGCCTCAAGGCGGCTTTGCTGCAGGCGGCCGCATCGACGCCAGAGCCGACGCGTTTTTTGTACCAGAAGATTTGTGGCGAAGCCTTGAGCCGCGACAGCTACGCGCACTTATTGCCGGCTGTCATCCGGGGCGCCTTTTGCTTTGCCGATGTCCAGGCTTTCCTGGTCGCCTGCACGCAAAATCTAACGAACGATGAAATCGTCTTTCTGGCGCACGCCCGCACCCTGCAGTACCCGCGGCTTGCATGGCATCAGGCCATGGTGGTTGACAAGCATTCGATGGGCGGCACGCCAGGCAGTCGCGTCACCATGGTGGTCATCCCCATCGTGGCAGCCCATGGACTGCTGATACCCAAGACTTCGTCGCGCGCCATCACCTCGGCGGCCGGTACTGCCGATGCGATGGAAGTGCTGGCTCGCGTCGATCTGGATTTCGACGAGGTCAAAGCCTGCGTGCAGTCGACCAATGGCTGCATTGCATGGAACGGCAAGCTCAATCATTCGGTGCTGGACGACGCCATCAACCCGATCGTCAGGCCCTTCGGGCTGGACACCCGCAGCTGGTCTGTCGCCTCCATCTTGTCCAAGAAATTCACCGCAGGCGCTACGCATGTCGTGATTGACATTCCCTACACCGACAGCGGCAAGGTCAAGACGCTGCAAGACGCCAGCGAACTGGCCCGGCTGTTTGAAAGCGTCGGCAGCGCGCTGGGCCTGGTCGTCAAGGCGTTTCCCAGCGATGGCAGCGCACCCATAGGCCGCGGCATCGGCCCTGCGCTGGAGGCCCGAGACGTGCTGCAAGTTCTCGACAACCATCCCGATGCCCCGGCGGACTTGATGAACAAGGCCTTGTTCTTTGCCGCGCAGATTCTGGCGCTGGACCCCGGCGTGGGAACTTATGACAAGGGTCTTCTTATTGCCAAAGAGCTATTGCAGTCCGGCGCGGCACGCAGGCGAATGGATGCGATCGTCCGGCAGCAAGGCGCCATGCCGGCTGAGCAGCAGACGGCCTTGCACCGTGAAGTGCGGGCCGACCGCGACGGCACCGTGCGCGCCATCGATGGCGGCATCATTTCAGCCATTGCGCGGCAAGCCGGCGCACCAAAGCTGAAGATTGCCGGCGTTGACCTGAAAAAATCAGTCGGTGACCCGGTGCGAAAGGACGAACTTCTGTACCTGATTCAGAGCAGTGATGCGCAGCAGTTGCAGCTTGCCCATCAGCAAGCCGCCGCAAACCACGGCTACGCCCTGGAGGCCTGAGATGGGCAAGCCAGCATCACAGAAACTCGTCAACAAGCGGCTGCCAGATGATTTCAAGTTCCTGGTTCATCGAACGCGACAAACCGTCAATGTCAGGCCACAAGGAGGCGTAGGTGATGTTCATCCGGTACAACTCTTTCATGGCTTCTTGCCGTACCGAATTGTCCAGCACCAGCTGAACCAGCAATGACTCGCCTTCAGCGCTGTAACTGTCCAGCAGTTCATCGAGTGTTTTCTCCAGCTGGCCCGGCACCACAAAGAGGCCCGACTGAGCAATCAGCCGCTGGTCCATCTCGGAAGGCTCGCCAAACCAGATCAGCGGCAAATGGTTGTCAAAGAAGTATTTGTCGAAATTCTGCGGCACCCGTGGATCAATCGTCTGGCGGGTCAGCGTGGGATCAAAGCGCGGAACACGGTGCCAGAGCACAGGCGTGTTCAAGGCATAAACCACGCTGTCACCGTAGGCAGACTCGAGCGCAAAAAATGCCGCCACAAAAGGTGATTTTGTGAAGTCCAGCAAACGGGTGGCGCTGCCATGATGCTGCATCATGGCGATGCAGCGCAGGTCATTGAGAAGCAGGCCCGGGTCCGAGAGATGAACGTGCGCCTTTCTGCGAAAAACACGAAGCGTGCGCCGCTCGAGCAAAGGCCAGAGCTGCCGGTTTGCCGAGAAGCGCATCAGGCGGCGCGACAGGGAACTGAGCAAGGGCAAATCAGCGCGCGGTTGACCGCGAAAGGCCCACTGATCGAGCCGCGAGGCATGCTCAAGGAACTCTGCCCAGCTGTGGATGTGGATAATTTTCTTCACTGGAAAAAGCCTCGTGACTGCATTGATGCCGCCGGGGAATGTTACGACACGCCGTTGCGTAGCAGCCACTGGCAAACACGCCCGGCAGCCCTTGGCCGGACTCCCGGTTTTCAACGAATACAGGTTTCCCCGTCATCATTTTTTCAACCAAGGAGTGCTTATGTTCAAACTCAATAGCCTGCGAGTGTCGGTCGGATTGGCGTTCTCGATGATCGCAGCGTCGCCGGTCTGGGCCCAAAATGCGGAGCCGGTGCAAAATTTTCCGAGCAAGCCGATCACGGTAGTCGTGACCTTCCCGACCGGTGGCGGCACGGACATTCTGGCGCGCCTGCTTGGCAACTATTTCCCTGAGGCCTTCGGCCAGTCAGCCATCATTGAAAACCGTGCTGGTGCCAGCGGCAACGTGGGCGCCAAGCACGTGGCCGATAAGGCGTCCGACGGGTATTCGCTGCTGATGGTGAACAGCTCTTACGCTATCAACCCAGGCGTCTTCAGCAGCATGCCGTTTGATCCCAAAAAGGATTTGACGCCCATCATCAACGTCGCCTTTGTGCCTTCGGTGATCGTGGTGCCAGCCGACTCGCCTTACAAGCAACTGGGCGCCGCCGTTACTGCAGCCAAGCCAGCCAAGAACCCGGTGTCGTTCGGATCCTGCGGCAACGGCACGCCCCAGCACCTGGCTGGCGCCTTGCTCAACATCAATGGCAAGACCAATATGACCCACATACCCTACACCGGTTGCGGCCCCGCCCTGCGCGACGTGATGGGCGGTCAGATCCCGATGGCCATCATCACGGCGTCCAGCGCAGCGCCCCACATCAAGTCGGGCAAGCTCGTGGCGCTGGGCATCACCTCGGCCGAAAGAACCACGCAACTGCCCAATGTACCGACTGTGGCCGAGCAAGGCTTTCCCGGCTACCAGATCAACCAGTGGCATGGGCTGCTGGCGCCCGCCCAGACATCACCCGCACTGCAAGCCAAGCTGTATGAGCGCGTGTTGAAGATCGTGCAGAACCCCGAGGTCAAGGAAAAGCTGCTGGCCATGGGCTACACGCCGGCCTATGACGACCCGGCGGCTTTCCGGAAAATCGTCCACGAGGACATTGACCGCTTTTCAGCCGTGACGAAAATGATTGGTCTCAAATCGGATTGATGGTTTGACAGACCGATGAACTGGCGCACCGGCGCATTCGCTTGGCCCTGAGCCGCGCCGGATGCGTCTGCTGGCTTGCCAGGCTAACGCCGGCTCCTCGCAAAACGCCATGAGCGTCACGGCCTTTGCAAAGCGCCGGCATTGCAAGCGCGCCTGACGCAAAATGGGCGCATGAAAAAAATACTTGTTTTGGGTGGCACCGGCTTTGTCGGCCGGCACCTCTGCGAAAAGCTCGTCAGCGCCGGCCATCAGGTCACTGTGCCGACCCGCCAACGCCCGCATGCCAACGCCATCGCCATGCTGCCTACGCTCACGGTGCAGGAGGCCAGCATCCATGACACCGCCACGCTGCAAGGCTTGGTCGACGGGCATGACGCAGTTGTCAACCTGGTGGCCATCTTGCAGGGCAATGAAGCGGCTTTCGATAAAGCGCATGTGCAACTGGCCGACAAGATCGCCCATGCCTGCCTGGCCAGCGGCGTGCGGCGTCTGGTGCATGTCAGCGCCTTGGGGGCCGATGCCCGCAATCCCGCCGCCTTGCCCTCGATGTACCTGCGCAGCAAGAGCCGGGGCGAGCAGCTCTTGCGCCACGCCAATCTCGAGCTCACGGTGCTGCGACCCAGCGTCATCTTTGGCGCCGAGGACAAATTCCTCAATGTCTTCGCGCAATTGCAGCAGCTCTTTCCCGTGGTCCCGCTGGCCGGGGCGCACGCCATGTTCCAGCCGGTCTGGGTCGAAGACGTGGCCAGTGCCATCGTCCATTGCTTGCAGGGCGAACACAGCCGTACCAGCATCGGCCAAACCTACGACGCCTGCGGCCCGGACATCTTCTCGCTCAAGCAGCTGGTGCAACTGGCTGGCCGGCACGCCGGCGTGAACCACGGCCGCGGCCGCCCGGTCATCGGTCTGCCCGACGCCGTGGCACGGTTGCAAGCCATGCTGATGGAGCTGATGCCTGGCGAGCCGGTGCTCAGCCGCGACAACCTGAACTCCATGAAAGTGCCGAACATTGCCAGCGGCAACTTCCCCGGCCTGAATGAACTCGGCATCGAACCGGCCGCCCTGAGCGCAGTCGCGCCGACCTACCTGGGCGCGCGTGGCTTGCGCAGCGGCCTGACAGCCAAGCGCAAGACGGCCGGTCGGTTCTAAGCCGGCCGGTCTTCGTCCGCTTCGCGAATCCTGGCCTCGACCTGACCGGGGGCGGGGTGTCCATCTTCAAGCCCCCAGCGAACGCAACCGGGGATGGATTCCTGCCCCCCCGATCAGGTCGATGGCAGGCTCCGCAGGGATGACTGAGCCATCTTTTTCTCCGTCATCCTCGCAAACGCGGGAATGGATTCCTGCCTGCGCAGGAATGACGGTGCGGGCAGGAATGACGGCGGTGGGCGGGAATGACGGCTATTTTCCCCGTCATCCTCGCGAATGCGGGGATCTATCTTCAAGCCCCTGGCGGTGACCGTAACCGGGCAGGTCGTTCCTGCGCATCAATGCGGATGTCTTTCATCATCAATCCGCACGGCTCAAGACCCTAATATCGAGGGCCCATCAACTCATCAGGCTTCGCCATGCTCAAGCTTTACATCGGCAACAAGAACTACTCGTCCTGGTCCATGCGTCCTTGGGTCTTGCTCACGCAAGCGGGCATTGCGTTTGAAGAGGTCATGGTGCGCTTTGACTCCTTCGGCCCTGACTCGACCTTTAAAAAAGTCATCAACCCCGTCAGCCCGGTCGGCAAGGTGCCGGTGTTGGTGGACAGCAGGCTGGCAGGGGATGATTTGGTGGTGTGGGACACGCTGGCGATTGCCGAATACCTGGCCGAGCAGTTTCCGGATCGCCAGCTCTGGCCCGCCGACGTGAAGGCCCGTGCGCGCGCCCGCAGCATCTGCGCCGAAATGCACAGCGGCTTTGCCGCCCTGCGCAGCGCCTGCCCGATGAATATCGAAGCCAGCCTGCCCGACATCGGCCAGCTGGCCTGGCGCGACAAGCCCGCCGTGCGCGCCGACGTGGCACGACTGGTAACCCTGTGGGGCGAACTGCTGGCCGCGCATGAAGGTCCGATGTTGTTTGGCAACTTCAGCGTGGCTGACGCCTACTTTGCGCCGGTCGTCATGCGCCTGAAAGGCTATGCGCTGCCGGTGCCAGATGACATTGCCGCCTACATGGAACGCGTCTGCGCGCTGAACAGCGTCAGGGCCTGGGTCGAAGGCGCATTGGCCGAGCATGACTTTCGGGATTTTGAAGAGCCGTTCCGTCTGTCTCGCTGATTGCGTCGGCTGTACTGCGGCGGCTGATCGCGCACTTCTTGAACAGTGGCTGACCCTACACTCGGCGCATGGAAATTTTCATGGTCGGCGGCGCAGTCCGCGACGCCTTGCTCGGCTTGCCGGTGAAAGACCGCGACTGGGTGGTGGTCGGCTCCACGCCAGAAGCCATGACTGCCCTGGGCTACATGCCGGTCGGCAAGGATTTCCCGGTCTTCCTGCATCCGCGCACGCGCGAGGAATACGCGCTGGCCCGCACCGAGCGCAAGACGGCGCGCGGCTACCGCGGCTTTGCCGTGCATGCGGCGCCCGAGGTCACGCTGGAAGAAGATCTGGCACGGCGCGACCTGACCATCAACGCCATGGCGCAGGCCGGCGATGGCGGGCTGATCGATCCCTACGGTGGCCAGAGCGACATCGCGCAAAAGCTGCTGCGCCACGTTACCGCGGCCTTTGCTGAAGACCCGGTGCGGATTCTTCGCGTGGCACGCTTTGCCGCGCGCTTCACCGACTTCAGCGTCGCTCCTGAAACGCTGGCGCTGATGCAGGACATGGTGGCCGCGGGCGAGGTTGATGCGCTGGTGCCCGAGCGCGTCTGGCAGGAAATCGCGCGCGGGCTAATGGAAAAAAAGCCGTCCCGCATGTTTGATTTGCTGCGCGATTGCGGCGCCTTGAAAAAACTCCTGCCGGAGGTCGACCGCCTGTGGGGCGTGCCGCAGCGCCCCGAATACCACCCCGAAATCGACACCGGCGTGCACCTGATGATGGTGCTGGACATGGCCGCTGAACTGCAAACGCCGTTGCCGGTGCGTTTTGCCTGCCTGGGTCACGACCTGGGCAAGGGCAGCACCCCGGCGAGCGAATGGCCGCGCCACATTGGCCACGAAGAACGCGGTGCGCGGCTGCTCAAGGGCTTGTGCCAGCGGCTGCGGGTACCGACCTATTGCCGGGAAATAGCCGATGTGACAGCGCGCGAGCACGGCAATATTCATCGCAGTGCCGACTTCGGCGCCGCCGCGCTGGTGCGCCTGCTCGAACGCTGCGACGCCTTTCGCAAGCCGCAGCGTTTTGCCGACATCTTGCTGGCCTGTGAATGTGATGCGCGCGGCCGGCTCGGGCTGTCTGAAAATCCGTATCGGCAACGCCAGCGCCTGATGGCCGCGCTGGCCGCAGCGCAAGCCGTTCAGACCGCCGAAATCGCCGCCACCGCCGAGGCACAAGGTCTGAGCGGCGCGAGCATAGGCGCGGCGGTGCATGCGGCGCGCGTGGCGTCGGTGGAACTCTGGCTGCGAGCTGCGCCGCCGGGCGTCCTGACAACGCCGCGGCCCTAGCCGCGCCGCAGCCCTGGCAGCAGGTTGCCGAAAACGTACTGCTCAGGGGTTTTTGTCCGCGGTGGGATCACTTGCCCAGCAGCTGAAAGCGGACCACCGTTTCCTTTTGCCATGACGGCTTCAGAGGCAGGGAAAAGCAGACAAGCCAGGTTTGCCGTAGCGCTGTTAGTAGCGAGCAAGTGCCGCTGATGAACCGGTTGAAAAGCCAAGCCTCACCAGCGCTGAACAGCCCAGAAAAACTATGGCGAACGCAACTGATAAAGCGCAGGCGCCCCTGCTGGCGCTTTCTCCAGCAGCCAGCGCCTGGCGTGAAAAGCTGCCACCGCCGGTCGGTGCGCAATGGACACAAGCGCGCCGCCAGACCCGGTGAGCGCCAGCAGCTTTTCATACAGCGCCTGCTCCGCCGCTTCGTCCAGCGCACTGGTGGCTTCGTCGGCAAAAATCCATTGCGGTTTCTTCAGCAGCACGCGGGCAATCGCCAGGCGCTGCTGTTCGCCACCAGACAGCTTCTGGCTCCAGGCGTCCGAGTCGTCTAGCCGGCTGCAAAGCTGCGGCAGCAAGGCGTCGCTCAAGGCTTGCTGGAGCGCGGCATCGCTGTAGTGCTCCGGCGCTTGCGGATAGGCCAGCGCATCGCGCAGGCTGCCGTCTGGGAAGTAGGGCCGCTGCGGAATGAACATGGTGTCAGCCGGCAGCATGGCGCGGCCGCTGGCAAAGGGCCAGATGCCGGCCAGGGCGCGAAACAAGGTCGACTTGCCGCTACCCGAAGGCCCTTTGAGCAGCACGCTGTCACCCGGGCCGGCGCGCAAGGCCAGGCCGGCCAGCAGCACCTGTCCGCCGGGCAGGCTCAAGCTGAGATCTTCGGTTTGCACGCTTTGCCGCGCCGCCCCGGCAGGCATGCCCGCCGCGGGCTCGCCGGCGTTGACCAGGGCACGCGCCTGGCCGGCCTGCGTGTGCGCGCTGACCTGCTCTTCGAAACTCGTCAGTCGGTCGGTGGTGGCGCGCCAGGCCGCCAGCGTGCTGTAGTTGTCTACAAACCAGCTCAGCGAATCCTGCACCCGGCCAAAAGCCGAGGCGATCTGCATCAGCTCGCCCAGCTGAATGGCACCGCTGAAAAAACGTGGCGCTGACACGATGAACGGAAACACCGTGGCCGCCTGACCAAAAAAGTTGGTGAAGCCGACCAGGGTTTTTTGTTTTTTGATCAGCAACAGGTAGTTGCCCAGCACCGTTGAAAAGCGCGTTTGCAGGTGCGCCCGCTCGACGGCCTCGCCCTTGTCCAGCGCAATTGCTTCGCTGAACTCGCGCACGCGCACCAGGTGATGTCGAAAATCCGCTTCGTAGCGTTGCTGCAAAAAATTCAGCCTGATCTGTGGCCGGCCGATGTAATGCGTGGCTACGCTGCCGACCACGCAATACAGCAGCGCCATCCAGACCATGAAGCCGGGAATGTTGTAGGCCGTGCCGCCCAGCGTGAACTCAAACGCTCCCGACAAGCTCCACAAAATGCCCACAAAACTCACCAAGGTCACGACCGAATTCAGCAGGCCCATGCTCAGCGACACCGTGTAGGTGGTGAACAGGTTCAGGTCTTCCTGAATGCGCTGGTCCGGGTTGTCAGGCGCATTCTGCGGCGCACCGGGCTGGCCTTCAAGCCCGCTTGGCGCCTGGGTGTAGCGTGCGAGTTCAAGCCGGTAAAACGCCTGGTTGGAAAGCCAACGCTCAAGGTAATGACCCGTCATCCACGCGCGCCAGCGGATCTCGAGCAACTGCGTCAGGTAAAAGCGGTACACGGCGATGAGGATGAAGCCAAACGCCAGGTAGGTAAAGCGCCCCAGTTCGCGCCAGAAAACCGCCGCATCCTTGTTTTGCAGCGCGTCATAAAAAAGCCGGTTCCAGTCATTGAGCAAGACCAGCATGTAGACCGAGGCCAGATTCAGCGCCACGATGGCCGCCAGCAAGCCGCGCGCTCTCCATTTGTGCTCAGACGCAAAGTACGGAAGCGACAAGGTCCAGGCCTTGCGCACGAAAGTCCTGAAACCATGGAGCTTTTGCCGGGCGAGCGCCAGCGGCACTGGAAGGGTCGGGGTCATGGTGGTGTTTCAATAGCAAAGATACGTAATCCTAGCCCCTGGCTGCCCTTGGTCAGGTGCGGGCCTGGTCGGCATACGGGCTCGCTTATCCGGGTCACGCTGACGCGCTTGATTTCTTGCTCCCCGTGACCAGGCCGCAGCGGGATTTGCACGCGCAGGTGTGCGCGCATGCCGGGCCCACGGGTGGATCCCGCCCCCGGTCAGTTCGCAGGCAGGCTCCGCAAGGCTGACGAAAAAAGTCCTGTCCCTCCTGCGGAGCCTGCCTCCTACCTGCTCTGGGTAATCAAGAAACAAAGTCCGCCCTTTCTGCGAAAGCAGGAATCCATCCCCGGCCGCCAGGGCCCGACGGGCGGGCACGGATCCACCTGCAGCAAGGCCCCTGCTACAGTTCCCTCATGCTGATTTCGACTGCCTCCTCGCTGTCTGCTGCACCACCACCGGTCGAGCGGGTTAGCGGGCTGGCGCAGCCTGACTTCATTGAGTTACATCACGAGAACCCTGGCGCAGTGCGCGCAGAACTGGTGGCGGGGCTGCTGGCGCCGCAGGCTTTCACCTCGCCCAAGTACCTTTATGACGGGCTCGGTTCGCGCCTGTTCGAAGCCATCACCGAACTGCCCGAGTACTACCCGACGCGGACCGAAGCTGGCATTTTCAAGGCGCATGCTGACGCCATGGCGCAGCGGCTGCCGGCGGGCGCCACGCTGGTTGATCTGGGGGCTGGCAACTGCGCCAAGGCGGCCGGATTGTTTGCGGCTTTCAATCCCGCGCGCTATGTGGCGGTCGACATCTCGACCGGGTTTTTGCGCCGGTCGCTGGGCGCCTTGCAGGCACAGTATCCGCAGCTGCCCATGCTCGGTGTGTGCATGGATTTTTCAAGTTCGCTGAGCTTGCCGCCCGATGCGGGCGCGGGGCGGCGGGTCTTGTTTTACCCCGGCTCGAGCATTGGCAATTTCACGCCCGACGAGGCCCTGGTGTTTCTGCGGCAGGCTCGCGCGGCCTGCGAGGGTGGCGGCTTGTTGATTGGTGTTGACTTGCTCAAGGAGCGGGCGCTGCTCGAGGCGGCCTATGACGATGCACTGGGGGTTACTGCGGCTTTCAACCGCAATCTCCTGCTGCACCTGAACCGGCTGGCAGGCAGCGATTTTTCGCTGCCTGACTGGCGCCATGTGGCCTTCTTCAATGAAGCCGCTTCGCGCATTGAAATGCATCTGGAGGCCGTGCGTGCGGTGGTCGTGGGCTGGCCCGGCGGGGAGCGGCATTTTGCGGCGGGCGAGCGCATCCACACCGAAAACTCTTACAAGTGGCATCAGCGCGATTTTGCCCGGCTGCTGCTGGACGCCGGCTTTTCCAGCACGCAGGCATGGACCGATGACCGCGGCTGGTTTGCGGTGTTCTGGGCCGGCGCATGAGCGAGCCGGCACACATCGTCATCGTCAGCCCAGCGTTGGCGGATGCCAACAACGGCAACTGGCAAACCGCCCAGCGCTGGCAAGCGCTGCTGGCGCCGAACCCGGTGCGCATCGTCCGGCAATGGCTAGACGCCAGGCCGCGGGGCGCGCAGCCTGACGAGCTGATGCTGGCGCTGCACGCGCGCAAATCTGCGGCCTCGATCAAGGCCTGGGCGGCGCGCCCCGCCGGCGCGCGCGGGCTGGCGGTGGTGCTCACCGGCACCGACCTGTACCGCGATATCCGGGATGACGACGAGGCCCGGGCTTCGCTGGCGCTGGCCCGACAGCTGGTGGTGCTGCAAGAGCGCGGGCCCGACGAGTTGCCCGCCGAACTGCGCACCAAGACCCGCGTTATCTTTCAGTCTTGCAGCGCACTTGCGGCTTTGCAAAAGCCGTCAACACAGTTGCAGATGCGCGCCGTGATGGTCGGCCATCTGCGGGACGAAAAGTCGCCGCAGACGCTGTTTGAAGCCGCCCGCCTGCTGCAAGGCCAGGCCCGGCTTTTCATCGACCATGTCGGCGAGGCGCTGGAGCCGGCGCTGGGCGAGGCGGCCCGCGCGACGGCTGCTGCCTGTCCGAATTACCGCTGGCTGGGCGGCCAGTCGCACGCGGCCACGCGCCGGCAGATTCAGCGCGCCCACGTGCTGGTGCACGCCAGCCGCATGGAAGGCGGCGCGCATGTGCTCATGGAGGCCGTGCTCAGTGGCACGCCGGTGCTGGCCTCGCGCATTGCGGGCAATGTCGGCATGCTGGGCGAGGACTACGACGGCTACTTTGAAGCCGGCGATGCGGCTGGCCTGGCTGCCTTGCTGCTGCGTTGCCGGGGCGCCAGCGAATCGGCCGTCGTGCAAGGCGACGCCTGGCTGGCGCATCTCAAGGCGCAATGCGCGCTGCGCGCCCCGCTTTTCAGACCCGAAGCAGAAGCGGCCGCGCTGCGGCAACTTGTGAGCGACTTGCTGGCCTTCGACGCCCCAAAATAAACGACTGAACGACCCACTGAAAAGGCGCTGGATGCAAACCCCGGAACAAGCGGTCCTCAGAGACATCGTGCTGATCGGCGGCGGCCACAGCCATGTGGTGGTGCTTAAAAGTTTTGGCATGAAGCCCATGCCCGGCGTGCGCCTGACGGTGATTTGCCGCGACAGCCACACGCCGTATTCGGGCATGCTGCCCGGCTACATCGCCGGCCATTACAGCTACGACGAGGTCCATATCGACCTGCGCACACTGGCCGAATTTGCCGGTGCGCGTTTTTTCAAGGACGAGGTCATTGGCCTGGACCGCGCCAGCGGCAAGGTGCTTTGCAAGTCGCGCCCGCCCGTGTCCTATGACCGGCTGTCGATCAACATCGGCTCGACCCCGCAAGTCCAGCAGGTCGCGGGTGCCGCGGCGCATGCCGTGGCTGTCAAGCCGATTCATTTGTTCAACCAGCGCTGGCTCGCGCTGCTCGAGCGCGTGCGCCGGCAGCCGGGCAAGACGCGCATCGCGCTGGTCGGCGCGGGCGCCGGCGGGGTTGAACTCACGCTCGCCCTGCAGCACCGCTTGCGGCAAGAACTCGAAAGCCTTGGACGCGACCCGAACGAGCTGAGTTTTCATCTGTTCACCAGCAGCGCGCAGATTCTGCCCACGCACAACCCGCGCGTGCGCCGCAGTTTTGAAGCGGTTCTCGCGGCGCGGCAGGTGGTGCTGCATTGCAACAGCGCCGTCACCCGGGTGTCGGACCGCGGCCTGCAAACCGCAGACGGCCAGCAACTGGCGATGGACGAGATCGTCTGGGTCACGCAGGCCGGCGGCGCGCCCTGGTTACAGCAAACCGGCCTGGCGCTGGACGACGGCGGCTTCATCCAGGTCAACGACCAGTTGCAAAGCGTCAGCGACCCGCGGGTCTTTGCCGCTGGCGACATTGCCAGCATGCTCGGCCGGCCGCTTGAAAAAGCCGGCGTGTTCGCGGTCCGTCAGGGTCAGCCGCTGGCCGTCAATTTGCGGCGCTCGGTGCAAGACCTGGCCTTGCGGCCTTACCGGCCCCAGCGCAGCTGGCTGGCCCTCATCAGCACCGGCGATCGCTGCGCCGTGGCGTCGCGCGGGCGCTGGAGCTGGGGTGTCAGTGCGCTGTTGTGGCGCTGGAAGGACCGCATTGACCGCCGCTTCATGGCCAGCTTCAGCGCGCTCGAGCCCATGCGCCGAGCCAGCATGGCGCCCCAGGCGCAGGCTCAAAGCGCCGTCAAGCTCGACGCCGAAGAAGCCGCGCAAGCCATTTCGGCCATGGCCATGCGCTGCGGTGGCTGTGGTGCCAAGGTCGGCGCCACGGTGCTGTCGCGCGCGCTGGGAGCGCTCAAACCCATCGAGCGCGACGACGTGCTGATCGGCCTGCACGCGCCCGACGACGCCGCCGTGGTGCGCGTGCCGCCTGGCCAGGCGATGGTTCACAGCGTGGATTTTTTCCGCGCTTTCATCGACGACCCGTACCTGTTTGGCAAGGTGGCGGCCAACCATGCGCTGGGCGACATCTTCGCCATGGGCGGTCAGGCCCAAACGGCCACCGCGATCTGCACCGTGCCCCCGGGCCTGGAAGCCAAGGTCGAGGACGTGCTGTTCCAGATGATGACCGGCGCGGTCGAAGTGCTCAATGAAGCCGGCTGCGCATTGGTCGGCGGCCACACCGGCGAAGGCAAGGAACTCGCGCTGGGTTTTGCCATCAATGGGCTGGTGCGCGAGGACCTGCGCGGCCTCATGGTCAAGGGCGCGATGAAGCCCGGCGAACTGCTCTTGCTGACCAAGCCCATGGGCACCGGCACGCTGTTCGCCGCGCATGCGCTGCTCAAAACCCGTGGTCGCTGGATTGATGCGGCGCTCGATTCCATGGTGCAGTCGAACCGGCTGGGCGCGCAATGCCTGCAACAGCACGGCGCCAGCGCCTGCACCGACCTGACCGGCTTCGGCCTGCTCGGGCACCTGGTGGAAATGACCCGGCCTTCGGGCGTCGATGCGGAGCTGGACCTGAACGCCTTGCCGCTGCTTGACGGGGCGCAGGAAACCAGCGCCGCCGGCATTTTGAGCTCCTTGCAGCCGGCCAATGTGCGCCTGCGCCGCGCCCTGCGCAACCAGCAAGCGGCTCTCAAGCATCCAAACTACCCGCTGATTTTTGACCCGCAGACCGCCGGCGGCTTGCTGGCCAGCGTGCCCGCCGCCAAGGCCGAAGCCTGCGTGCTGGCTCTGAAAGCTTTGGGCTACGGCCACACGGCCATCATTGGCCGCGTGCTGGCCCAGGGCGACGCGCTCGAGCCGATCACCCTGAAGTTCTGAGCGGCTGTAGCGATATCTGCGTGACCTGCGCGATGAACTCGGTGCGCATTCTGCGGGTCATCCAGCTTGCCCTTGTGTTGATAGGCTGATAAATTGAAGCTTGGATTCATCAACCCTGCTTTCATTTATACGCATGTCCAACAACACAAAATTCAGAGTCGCCGTCATCGGTCTGGGCTGGTGGGGCCAGACGATTTCACGGCTGATCAAGACCTCCGCGGTGCTTGAGCTGGTCGCTGGCAGTGACCTCAACCAAAGCAGCGGCCGCGCCTTCACCGAGTCGCTGGGCGTCGGCTTTTTGGACGACCTGGACGCAGCGCTGGCAGACCCGCGCGTCGAGGGCGTGATTCTCTGCACGCCGCACACCCAGCACGGCGCGCAAATGATCAAGGCCGCCGAGGCGGGCAAGCATATTTTTTGCGAAAAGCCGCTGGCCTTGCACCGCAGCGAGGTGCTGGCCGCCATGGCCGCCATCAATGCGCGCGGCCTGACGCTGGCCGTGGGTCACGAAAGGCGCTTCGAGCCGCCGATCATCCGGGCCATGGAAATGATCCACTCGGGCGAGTTGGGCCGGCCGCTGCAAATGGAAGCCAACTTTAGCCAGGACAAGTTCCTGAGCCTGCCGCCCGAGAACTGGCGCCTGTCGGCCGCCGAGGCGCCGGCCGGACCGATGACCGCCACCGGCATTCATTTGCTGGACCTGTCGGTCGGCGTGTTCGGGCCGGCCGAGACGGTTTATGCCAGCGTCAAGCAACTGGGCAGCGGCTTGGTTAATGGCGACACGCTGGCTATTTTGGCCACATACAAAAGCGGCGGCCATGCCTTGATCAGCGCCATTTTGGCCACGCCTTTTGTCGGGCGCTTTGCGGTTTATTGCAGCCAGGGCTGGGTCGAAGTGCGTGACAAGAGCCACCCCGAAGCATCGACCGGCTGGGTGCTGACTTCTTGCAAGCGCGGCGAGGAGGTGCAAAGCGTCAACTACCCGCCGCATCCGGCGGTGCTGTCCAACCTGGAAGCCTTTGCCGACGCCGCCCAGGGCCGCAAGCCCTACCCGGTGCCGCAGTCGCAGATGATCGACAACATCTGCGCGCTGGAAGCGGTGGTCAAGTCAACGCGCAGCGCCAGCATCGTCCAGGTGGAAGCGGGTTGATACAGCGGGCTGATGTCGCTGGCCGGTGTTCCCCCGGCCTTCACCCGCCCAGAAAAAAGCCTGCCCTGTTGCCAGTGCAGGCTTTTCTCGTGGCGCGCCCGGCCGCTACTTGCGCGCCGGAATGTTCAACAAGCGCGCCGCATTGCCGCCCATGATCATGTCCTTGTCCGAGCGCTTGAGGCGCTTGACCGATTCGATCAGACCCAGCGGATCTTCTTCGCCCATGTCGTAGGGGTAGTCGGTTCCCAGCACCACGTGGTCGGCGCCGTAACGGCTGATCAAGTTGCCCAGCATCACCGGGTCAAAGGTGATGGTGTCAAAGTAAAACTTTTCGAGGTAGCTCGAAGGCGGCTTGCTGATGACGGTGCGGCAGTCGGGCCGCGCGCGGTGCGCGTGGTCCATGCGCGCCCAGTAATGCGCGATATAGCCGCCGGCATGCGCCAGCAAGACCTTCAGGCCCGGGTTGCGCTCCATCACGCCGTCAAAAATCAGGTGGCTCACGGCCACCGTGGTGTCCAACGGGTTGCCAATGACGTTGTTGAAGTAATGGTTGACCAGCCGGTCGGCCGAAGTGAATCCGTTGGGATGCATGAACAGCGCCACGCCCAA
>CAJAOB010000120.1 GCA_903941205.1 uncultured Burkholderiales bacterium
GATTCCTGCCCCCCGCCGCCCGTCATTCCTCCCCGCGCCGCCCGTCATTCCTGCGGAGGCAGGAATCCATCCCCGGACGCATGGCTCCCCGCCTTCGCGAGGATGACGGAAAAAAGCACGATTTCTGCCCACCGCCGACCGTCATTCCTGCGGCGGCAGGAATCCATCCCCGGACACATGGCTCCCCGCTTGCGCGAGGATGACGGGAAAAGAGGTCACGCGCGGACTCGGCTTGGGTGCCGACCATCCGGCCGGCGCTGCCCCAGAGCTGGTCAATAGCCCAGCTTGCTCTGCCCGCCTTGGGCGGCGTCCTTGAGGGCCTTGGTGATGATGCCGGTGGCGACGCGGGCGAAATAGCGCGCGCCCCAGGGGGCATAAAGTTCCTCGTCTTGCGCTGTCAGCGCCAGAATGCCGGGGCAGTTGCCGGCTGCTGACACGGCTTTGAGGGTCTGCTCGATGGCCGCTTGCACCGGCGCCTCGGTCCAGCGGTTCTCAAAACCCATGCTGTGCGCCAGGTCGTTGGGGCCGATGAACACGGCGTCGACGCCGGGCACGGCTGCAATGGCGGCCGCATTGGCCACCCCTTGCGGTGTCTCAATCATCACGATCAGTGCCACGCCTTCGTTACTGCGCTGGGTGTGAGCCGGGCCGCCGAAGGCGCCGTAACCGGCAGCGCGGCTGGAAAACGCGGAGCCGCGCTCACCGCCGCCACCGCCTGGCTGCGGGTACTTCACCTGGCGGACCAGGTCGGCCGCTTGTTCGGCGGTGTTGACCATGGGAATCTTCACCGCGCTCGCACCGATGTCCAGGGTGCGGGCAATGTCGTGCGGCAAGCAGCGAACCACGCAGGGAACGCCGCTGGCGCGTGCGGCCCGCAGCATGTTTTCGGTGGTCTCCAGGCCGGCGCTGCCGTGCTCGTTGTCAATGACGATGAAGTCAAAGCCCGCATAGGCGCACATCTCGACAATGGCCGCGGACGGCAGGCCGTTGAAGATGCCGCGAAGGCGCTTGCCGCTGCGCAGCATCTCGGGCAGCCGGGTGTCCAGCGGGCGGTTGTGATCAAGCATGTCTCGGGCTCCTGTGGTCTCAATTCGCGGCTCAGGGTTGGGCGCGATCAATAAAGTGCTTTTGGCCGACGTAGCCATTGGCGTCTACAGCCTTGCCCTTGCGGCCGGCGGCTTCAATGACATTGTCGGCCCAAGTGATGCGCTTGCGGCCATCGCCTGATGTCATCAAAAGAACCACGGCCTCGGCGTCGCCCGCATTGCGCAGGCTGCGCCAGCAGTCGGCCGGCATGGCGTAGCTGTCCCAGCCTTGCGGCGAGCCGCTGGCAAGCACGGTGACGCTGCGCGGTGCGGGCGCCCCAGACGCTGCATCGTCCGGCTCGACGCTGATTTCAAGGCTGCCGCGGTAGGCAATGAGGACCTGCTTTTCATTCAGCAGGTGCCTTGACACGGCGCCGCCGGCGGGAATTCGAAGCCACTCGATGGAAAACCCGTGCGAGTTGTTGACTCGGGCGAGATGGTCGCGGTCTTCGCTCATGCCCAGACCCAGCACCGGCGCGAGTTGCGCGCCGCAGCCGGGCAGACAAGCATCCAGCAGCGCGTTGGCAGACCAGTCCAGATCGGCAAAGCGCACGATGCGCTGGCTCATTTGCACCGGCGACCAGACACGCAGCGCGGCAATCTCCTCGGGCGTCATGGGCACCAGCGGTTTGCGGCTGGCGTCCCATTTTTGGCCGGCGCGCTCGTCAATGATCTCGTAGTCCTCGGTCAGATGCACGCCCTGTTCGCGCGCCGCTTGCAGGGTGCTCGGGCCCCACAAAATGCCACCGGTGCTGTCACGCCCGAGGCCGGTGAACATGAAGCCGTCGTCGACGCCGATGTTCCTGAAGCCGCGGTAAATCCAGGGCGGCACCGTCAGCACGTCGCCCTCGCCGACATCGGCCGTCTGCACGCCCGGATTGAAGCCCCATTGCATCTGCCAGTCCCCTTTGACGCAAATAAAGACTTCGGCGGTGAAGTGCATATGGGCCGGGTTGGTCTTGCCATGCGGCATTGAAATCCCGCCGACCTGAAAGCCGTGCTTTTCGCGCAGGCTCACGGGCTGCTTTGGATTTTGCGACACGCCCGGGCCTATGAGCGCATAGTTGTACTTGGGCGAGCACTCCGGGATGCAGTAATCGATGAAGGCCTCCGTGGTGTAGCGCAGGCTGCTAAAGGGGATGAAGCGCTCTTTGATGTTCTCTTCGGTCAACATGATTCCTCTCCGGGGTCAAACAAAACGGGCGGGCCCCATGCTCGCGTTCACACTGCGAATCGTCGCTGTCGCGACGGGCGAATCGAGCCATTGCTGCAAGGCCGCGGTGAGCCTGGAGCCGGCCTCCAGCGGCACGAAATGCCCGGTGCGTGCGAGTTCAAGCCAGCGTGCCTCAGGCCGGGCTGTGGCCATGGCTTGCTGCCAGCGCGGCGGGCACAGGCGGTCCTTGGCGCCACTGACGATCAGCGTCGGGCCTTCAAAGCGTGCCAGCGTTGCCAGACCCTCGGGCCGGCTGCCTGCCAGCGCGAACTGCGCGAAGGCGCTGCGCGTTGGCGTGGCGAGCGCCATGCGGCCCAGCAGGCCCAGGTGCCTGCGGCGATCCGCTTCGTGGTGAAAGTAGTTTGGCAAGCCGCGCCCCAGCACGGCCAGCGGGCCGGCGCCGCGCTGGCGCCAGAGCCGTTTCTGGCGCCGGCTGTTGCGCTTTCCCTTGGCGCTGGCGCCCTGTGCGTTGCTGGCAATCATGGCCAGTCGC
>CAJAOB010000121.1 GCA_903941205.1 uncultured Burkholderiales bacterium
AGGCTGGCCATGACTTGCAGGCTGTCGCCCAGCACCATGCGGTTGTTCCAGTGGCCGTCGTGCTGGTAGAACTCGGTTTTGGCCTCGCCGGCGGGCAGGCCGTTGAAGTCCTGGGCCATGTCGGCAAACATATCGGCCACGTGCCCGTGCTGCGTTTGCGCTTGCGCCGCACGGGCCTTGTCGCTTTGGCGCTTGAGGTCGTCAATCAGCACCGTGGGTTTGATTTTTTCCTGGATGTAGATCGGCGGCGCGTTGACCAGCAGGCTGCTCGCGTCGGCCTGGTCTTTGCCGCGCCACACCAGTTGCGGGTCCAGGTCGGGGTTGCGCGGGTAGCGCACTTGCACACTGGCCTCTTGCGCGGGCGACACCACCGACTGCAACTCAGCCGTGGGTATGTTCTTGCGCGTGTTGTCGGGGTGCTTGAGGGCTTCGACTTGCAGCGCGGTTGGGGTGGCCTTGGCGGGTGTGGGTTTGCGGGTGCTCATGGGGTCAGTTGCCTTCTGGCGCAGGGGTTGTGGTGCCGGGGTATGGCTTGGTAGGCCGGTTCAAGCCGGATTGCAGACCATCGATGTGCTCGAACAAGTCGTTGTTCACGGATTGCCACAAGGGGTCCAAGATGAATTCCATGCCTTCGCGCCGGGCCAGCTTGGCGGCCGGTACAAAGTCGCTGTCGCCGGAGACCAGCACGATGGTGTTGGCCAGCTTTTTCAGGGTGATGCTGGCGATGTCAACACCAATTCGCATGTCCACGCCTTTTTGCCTGAATCCTGGGTTCACTGCGCTGGAGTCAAGGTTCGCCCAGAAGTCACGCAGTTGCGTGAGTTCGCGCACTTGCAATGGGTTGAGGGTCAGCGTCTCGTCTGCCGTACCTAGCTGTTCAGCAGATGGGAGTGCGTTCAAAGCTTCCGCCCACTGCCGGGATTTCAAGGCCGTCTTGGTCCATTTGCTGGCGATAGACCAGTCTGTGTCGCGGCTTATTTTTCCTAAACGAAGGGCCAATTTGCGCTGCTCGCGCAGAAGCTCAAAGATGGCGTTGCGCTGCGCTGCGATGTCCGACTTTTGGTAGTCGATTTGCCGGTTCAGAATGGGGTGGTGTGCTTTGCCTTGGTACGGAACGGCGTCGTAATAAAAAATCCGGTAGACGTGCTGGTGCCAGGTCTTTCGCTCAGCGTTTGGTATGTGCCTGAGACTGGTGACGTGGTTGCGGCACATGATCCGCAACCAGTTAACGATGTCCTGTGGTGTGTCGCAGTGCTTGGGCGCGACAAGCCTGGGCAGGCGCTTCAGAAAGTACGCGCCGTCTATCAAGATGGCGATAGGCCCCGCGCTCATGGCTGCAACCCACAAACACCGTGGTCCAGAAATGAGAAAGCCCCAGGGGTTCGGCACACTCTCGGAATGGTTGAGAGGGCGTACTGCCAAGGGGCGGATGTGCTGCGAATTATAGCCAGGGGAAAGTTTCGCGCGACCTTGGTAGAAACCCTCAACGCGACGCAAACCATTGTCCTTACGCCGGGTAAATGGTTGCGGTCGCGCAATAAGTCTGCTTGTTTCATGATGTTCCTTGTTGACAAGCGTTTTCCACCACGGTGTTGAACTGCGCCCGCACCGCGTCTGCAAAGTCTTGCTGCATGGCGAACACGTCGGTGAATTCGGCGAAGGCCCAGCGGCCGTAGCGGCGCAGGTGGTTGACGCCGGGTAGCCAGCGGGTTTCCATGGCGGCGCGTTTGTCTTTGGCGTCTTCGCCCCGGTAGCCTTTGACTTCCACCACCAGGTTGAGCAGGTCGTCGTCGGCGCGGCCATCGTCTATGCGCAAGATGAAGTCGGGCCGGTAGTGCCGTGCCTCAGCGCCCAGCAGGTAGGGCACCTCAAATCCGAGGTTGTGGTTTTTGACGTAGGCGCGCACCTGCGGGTGCGCCTCGGCGGCGCGGCAAAACTCAGCCTCCCAATCACTGTCCATGATGAGCCAGTTCAGGTGGCAGTGGCTGGCGCCGGCCGCCCAGCGTTCGGTCTTGCTGGTGGTGAAGTTGACGTGGGCGGTGCTGCCCGTGGGGTTGTACGGGTCCAGCAGCGCTTGGATGTGGCTTTGGCCCTGCGCTACAGCGGCGCGGTTGATGGCCTGGTGGATGCGCTCGCAGGCGCGGTCGGCCAGTTGCAGGTAGCACAGCTGCGCCGGGTAGGTGCCGCCCACGCAGACCAGGTGCTGCTCCAGCCACTGTTTGACGATGCGTTTGAGCTGCCCGAACAGGTGCAGCTTGGGCGGCTCGCCGGGGTCGCGAAAGCGGGTGAACAGCAGGTGCCGCGTCAGGTGCATCAGCAGGGTCGCTTGGCGCATGCTTTTGGTATGCACCAGCGTCAGGTCGACGCCCTCGCCGATGATGCCTTCTTGCCGGTTGATGGTGGGGCCGATCTCCTCGGGGCTCAGCCGGTAGGTGGAGTCGTCGTTAAACACCGCACCGAGCTGTGCGTCGGGCAGCACCACGCGGTAGCCCTGCACCCGGGGGAAGCGAATCTCCAGCGCGTTGCGCTCGGGCTTCATCGCTTTGACCTGCACCGTTTCGCGCGGCGGTGTGGGTTTGACGATGGTGGGCTCTGCGTTGAAGTCAAAGGGGATGCCCAGCACGTCTGCGTATTCGACGTCGAACAGGCCTTCGTTGTTCAAGGTGTACGACTGGCGGCGCAGCGCGCGGCCAATGACTTGCTCGCACAGCAACTGGGTGCCAAAGGCGCGCAGCCCCAGCACATGGGTGACGTTGTTGGCGTCCCAGCCTTCGGTGAGCATGGACACCGACACCACGCAGCGGATGGACTCGCCCAGGCGGCCCGGCTTGCCCACGGTGTTCATGACTTCGCGCAGCAACTCGGCATCGGTGAGCTTGTCGGCGGCTTGCCGGTCGCCAGTGCGCTCGACGACTTCCCGGCGGAACTGCTCGATCTCGGGCTCGGCCATGGCCCGGAAGTTGGCGTCCAGGGCGTCGCCAGACTCCAACTGCGTGCTGTCGATCAATAAGGTGCGCGGACGGGCCAGGCGCTGGCCGTTTTCGTCGTAGTTTCTAAACAGCGGCAAGCTGCCCAGCGTGGCGCCGTCGGTGCCGGGGCGCTCGAACCCGGCGATGTAGTCGTACACCAGCTTGGACGTAGAGGTGTTGTTGCACACCACGATGAAGCAGGGCGGCATGGGCAGTTTGGCGTCGGCCCAAGTGGCAAACGTGGTCTCGTAATGGCCGTACAAAGCGGTGAGCGCGGTTTGCAGCTTCAGGGGGATGGCCAGGGCGTCCAGGCTTTGGGCGGTGTCGCGCCGTTTTTTTGGCATGTCTTTGCCGATGTGCCTCCACAGGTCGCGAAACACCGGCACCTCGGCTCCGGGAATGTTGTCCGCCACCGGCACACGCGGCAGTTTGACGACGCCGCACTCGATGGCGTCCATCAGCGAGAAGTCGCTCATGGCCCAGGGGAACAGCGTGCCTTCCACATAACCCGAGCCCCGTAGGAAAAAGGGCGTGGCCGACAGGTCAATCACCCGACTCAGGCCCAACTGGCGCTGAACCACCCGGATGCCGTTGATCCACAAGCGGGCAGCTTCGTTGTTTTCTTCGGCTTCTTTTTTGTCGTCGCCCTTGAGGTCTTCTACGCTGACCACCGGCTCGGGCCGTTGCTCGTAGCAGTGGTGCGCCTCGTCGTTAATCACCAGGATATTTTTCAGACCCATCAAGGAGGGCATGACGCGCTGAATCATCTGGCCCTCGGTTTCCAGGGTGTCGATGGCGTTACCGTTTCGGCCTTGCAAGAGCGAGCGCGTGCCTTTGGTGACGGCCATGCGCTCACGCAGCTTGAAGGCGTGGTAATTGGTGATGACGATCTCACAGCGGCGCAGGTCGCCCACCATGTCGCTGGGGATCAGCTCCCGGGTTTTGTAATAGCTCTCGGCATCGTTGGGCAGCAGCACGCGCAGCCGGTCTTTGATGGTCAGGCCGGGGGCGACCAGCAAAAAGCCGCGCGTGTATTTTTTGCTGTTGGGGCGGCGCACCGCATTGACCGTTTGCCAGGCGATCAGCATGGCCATGACGGTGGTTTTGCCCGCACCCGTGGCCAGCTTGAGCGCTAAGCGCAGCAGGCCGGGATTGGCCTCGTCGTTGGCGCTTTGCAGGTGGTCTAGAAACTTCTGGCCGGCTTTGCCCCGGTTGGGCGCTACTTCCGTGAGCCAGATGGCAGTTTCCACCGCCTCCACCTGACAAAAGAAAGGGCGTACGCCGCTGAAGCTGTGGTGTCGCCAGTGTTGCAGCAGCCGCGCGGTTTCGGGGGTGACGCCCCAGTCGCTTGGGTTGGGCAGACTGCGCCAAATGTCTACCTCGGCGCGCACGCCGTTGATGATGGCGGAGTGGTATTTTTGTTGGTCGTCAGAGATGTCGTCTGCCAGGTCCAGGTCGGACTGGTGGGCTGCGCCCTTTTGCTTTTTGGACTTGGGAATGGGGGTCAGGAATTGGGCAATCCGCCGGGATTCGATGACCTTTTGCGTGGGCTGGTTGCTAGCGTCTAGTTCCCAGTGCCGACGCGGATGCTCGTAAGGGGAGTTGAGTACGGGCTTTTCAAAGAACAGGGAACCCATATAAATATCTACATAAATTGAAAATAGTCATGATCTGACTAATTAATTATGTAGCTATTTTTACTGCATTGAGTTCTTTGGTATGAAATTGACTTTGTTCTCTGTGGACCTGAACCTTGATGCCCTGCAACCCTGAAGAAATGCCGGAAAAAGTTCAAGGAAGTTTTTCGGCGGCTGCCTGCTCCTGGGGCGTTCACAATTCCACCCTGTTCGCCCCAGCGAATTGCCTCACCCTCAGAACCGGAGACTTGCCTTGTTCAAACATGCCCTGATCATCTTCGTCCTCGGACTGACCCTCGCTGCCCAGGCCCAGACTTTTCCAACCAAGCCGGTGCGCATCATCACGCCCTTTCCGGTGGGCACCAGCGCCACGGCCGGCCCTTTGTACCGCGCCGGTAAGCTCAAGTTTTTGGCGATTGCAGCCCCCAAGCGACTGCCCGCCTACAAAGACGTGCCCACCGTGGCCGAAGCCGGCGGCCCCAAAGACTTCGAGGTCAGCGGCATGACCGTGATTGCCGCCCCCCGGGGTTTGCCCAAGGCCGTGGCGGACAAGATCAGCGCAGACATCGCCAAGGCGCTGGCCGAGCCCGACATGCGTGAGAAATTTGTCTCGTTTGGCTACGAGCTTTTTACGCCCAGCCGTGAGCAGTTTGGCCAGTACATCCAGGCCGAGTCGGCCAGGCAAGCGGCCGTGATTCTTAAGGCTAAAGCGGCGCTGGATTGAATGCGTAGCCGGTACAGGTTGAGGGCACCAAGCCCACTGGTTTGGATAAGTTAATTGCTAAAATCGTAGCCCTGTGGCTACAATCCGAACATGTACACGGTACTGGAAACAGATACTTTCATCGACTGGGTGAACAGCCTGCGGGACCGCCCCACGCGGATTCGGTTGCGCAGAAGGCTGGGTAAGGCCGCGCGCGGCAACCTGGGGGATGTCAAGCCGGTGGGCGACGGTATCTGGGAAATGCGCGAATTTTTTGGACCCGGCTGGCGGATGTACTACCTGCAGCGCGGCGAGCTCGTCATCATGATGCTTGGCGGCGGCGACAAGTCCAGCCAAGCCAGCGACATTGAAGCTGCAAAGGCCATAGCAAAGGAATTAACACCATGACTACAACCACCATCAGAACCCGGCCTTTCGACATGGCCAACTACCTTGGCACGGACGAAGACGTGGCCGAATACCTGAGCCAAGTGCTCGCAGACGGCGATCCGGCCGAACTGGCTGCGGCACTGGGCGACATTGCCCGCGCCCGTGGCATGACGCAACTGGCCCGCGACACCGGCCTGTCCCGCGAAAGCCTGTACAAAAGCCTGTCAGGCGAACGCGCCCCCAGCTCGGACACCTTGTTCAAGGTGATGAAGGCGCTGGGGTTTGAGCTGACGCTGAAGGCGGCGAAGGATGGGGCTTAGGGCGGGCAGCCTGCAAGCCCCAACCTTGCTCGCCCAACAGCTAAACAGAATTTCACCATGAATGAACTAATTTACGAAATTCACCCCGGCGAAATCTTGCTGGAAGACTTCATGAAACCGATGGGCATATCCGCCCGACAGCTGGCCGCAGACATTGACGTGTCACCTAGCCGCATCAGCGACCTGGTCAACGGAAATCGGCCGATCACTGCGGACACGGCATTGCGGCTTGGCCTGTTTTTTAACATGGCGCCGCGGTTCTGGATGAACCTGCAAACCGAGTACGACATGCGTGTGGCGGCGCGCACCTTGACCGACAAAATCGCGCCCAGGATTCGGGTTTTTCAAGCGCCTGAGGTCGCGTAAGGTTTGTTTGAGTGCCGCTGGGTTTTGCATTGGAATTGATGCATCAGTGATTTCTTCAATGATTAGCGCACAAGGTCGTTCACTGCCATCGTCGCGAATGCGCCAGAACTCTGAAGGTGGTAACCAGCTTGAGTGCTGACCCTCAGTACGAGGTAAGCCCAAAATGTCCACTGGATCGCGGAGTGAGAGATTGAATTCGGTAATTCGATTTGGCTCAATATTAAGCTCTGCGATGATTTCACGAGCAAGAGATGACTTGCCGCCGCCGGATTTTCCCAAAATGAATGGGACGAGCTTGTTGCTCTTGCTAAAGTTAGCGAGCACAGAGCGTTTGATATCAGAATACTTCATAATTTTTTAGATTATTAATTTCTTAAGTGTTTTTTTTTGCAAGCTTTGCAACTGTATCTTCGTTATCTTTTGACAGTTCTAATAAAATTGAAGCGGGGCAATTTAATG
>CAJAOB010000122.1 GCA_903941205.1 uncultured Burkholderiales bacterium
ACAGGCTGGTTCTGGACTTGGGCCCGGTGGAAATGGCGTTGTCCAGGTACAGCACCATGGCCGGATGCGTGACCGCTTCAAACAGCATGTCGCGAAAGTGGCCGCTCATGTGGCCGCGCAACATGCGCATGTAGGGACCGACCAGCGCGTTGATGTTGTTGGTGGCTGGCGCCACCGTGAAGTGGTTGGCCCAGAAGTGCCAGAAACGCTCGAACACCGGGGCCGGGCCATTGACGGCCATGGCGCCGCGCGCCAACACTTCTTTCCAGGGCTCAAGCCGCCAGTAGGGCAGTTCGACGGTTTCGTAGCGCAGCTTTTCCCATTCGGTGCGCGGTAATTTGCGGGACTGCTCGAAGCTGTTTTTCTCGGCGTCCCAATGGCCTTGCATGGCCAGCGTGGCGTCTTTCTGGCTTTCCAGCAGACGCAGGCCCTCGGGAAGACCGCTCATCAGCGCGCCACTGCGGGCGGCCAGAAAAGTAACCGGCGGCGCTTCTTCGAGTTGAGCTTGCGCCCAGGTCAGCGGGTCGTCGGGGGTGGTTTCGTCAGGCGCCAGGCCAAAGCCTACTTGCCGGGTGAAGCGGACGGAATCGAAAGAGCTCATGAGCATGTTCAAAGCATAGCGCGGCGCCGGGGCACGTCAAATCGCGTTAGCCCTGTAGCCCCCGCTTCAAGGCCAGCCCCCGCTAGATCACTTGGCCACCGCCACCGCTACATCATGGTCCCGGTCGGGACGGCGCCAAGGGTCTACATGGGTCATCAGGTTGAGCACGCGGTGGCGCTGGAGCACGCGCTGGCGGGCGATCACGGCAATGTCATGGCCTGCTTCGACCGTGATGTTGGCGTCGACCTCGATGTGGGCGTCAACCAGAATCATGTCGCCCATCTTGCGCGTGCGCACGTCATGCACGTCGCTGACGCCGGGGGTTTCCAGCAGCGTCTGGCGGATGGCTTGCAGCTCTTCGTCGTCGATGGAGCGGTCCATCAGATCATGCAGCGCGTCCCAGGCAAAGCCCCAGCCCATCTTGCACACCATCAGGCCGACCACCAGCGCCGCGATCGGATCAAGGATCGGGTAGCCGGCCAGGTTGCCAATGATGCCCAGCCCGACCACCAGGGACGAAGCGGCATCCGAGCGGGCATGCCAGGCGTTGACCACCAGCATGCTGGACTTGACCCGTTTGGCGACCCACAGCATGTAACGAAAAAGCAGCTCCTTCGACACCAGGGCGCCGCCGGCCACCCAAAGCGCCAGCACATGGACCTGCTGAATCGACTCTGGCGATTCGAGTTTGGCCACGGCCGACCACAGCATGCCGACGCCAACGCCCAACAGCAGCAGGCCCAGGGCCAGTGACGCGCCAGTCTCAAAGCGCTGGTGACCATAGGGGTGGTCTGCATCGGCTGTCTTTTGGCTGTGGTGATTGGCAAAGAGCACGACAAAATCGGCGACCAGATCGGACAGCGAGTGAATGCCGTCAGCGATGAGCGCTTGCGACTTGGAAAAAATCCCCGCCGCAATCTGCACGATGGTTAGCACGAGGTTGACGCCCACGCTGACCCAGGTGCTGCGCGAGGCAGCGCGGCTGCGTTCGGCAGGGGTGTGGACGGTGTCCTCTGGATCGTCAGCAAATTCGGTGAATTTCATGCAGTTGGCAGGTGGTTGAGTTGGACGGGCCGCGATCAGTTTTAGGGGCTTGGGGCGCAGCTGAATTGGAGCATCAAAACCCCCGTCCAACTACCTCGACACTGCCTCGCCAACTTCCGATTCAGCTCGGGCCAGTCGCCTGTGAGTAGCGCCGAGCCCCTAGCGCTTGCGCAAGCCCAGCGCCAGGACCGCGCCAACGACCAGCAGCGCGCCCGCCACCTGCACCGGGGCGATCGTCTGGCCCAGCAGCAGCCAGGCCAGCGCCAGTGCAAATACCGGCTCGACATTCATGATGGCCGAATTGCCGACCACGCCGAGCTTGGGCAGCAGCGTGAACATGATGGTGAAGGCCGTACCGTAAAGCAGGCTCAGCGCCGCCAGGCCCCACCAGCCCATGGCCGCTTGCGGAAAATGAAAGCCGCCTTGCGCGCCGACCATGGCCAGCGCCATCAGACCGGCCAGCGACAAGGTGGTGGCAGTGCGCACGCGCCCGTCCACGTCGGCCGCCTCATGCTGGGTGACCACCAGCGCCAGTCCGAAGGTGGCCGCTGCGGCGATGGCAAAAGCCACACCCGCGCCTATGCGTGCCCATTGGCCTGAAGCGCCCAGCCCCGAGGCGGCGCCCAGCACGTCAAGCGCCAGTGCCAATCCGAACAAAATCACCGGCATGGCCAGCAGCAGCGAGCGTTCGGGCCGCTGGCGGTAGATCACCAGCGCCCACAGGGCTGTCCAGATCGGGTAGGTGTTGAAAGCCAGCAGCGCGAGCGCCACCGGCAAGCGTGCCACCGAGGAATAAATGCACAGGCTTTGCACGCCAACCAGAAGCCCGATCACCGGCAGCATGCGCTTGTGGCGTTGGGTGAAACGCAACGGAACACGCTGCACCAAAATGATCACGGCCAGCACCAGCGCCGTCACGCCGCTGCGGAACACCACCGCGGTGGCCACGTCCGTTCCGTGGTTAAAAGCCAGTCGGGCTGCCACATGGTTGGCACCCATCATGAGCGCGATCAGCAGCAAGGTGGCAAAAGCTGCACCGCTCAGGGCGCGCGGGTGGGTCATGGTGTGGCGGAGTTGGGTTGCGGCATGGAGCACAAAAGACGCGTGCATTATTGACCGTCGCCACGGGCCGGCTTGTGCGGGGTGCCCGTTATATTCAGCGCATGGCCAAAGACAAAACGATTTTTACGTGCAGCGAATGCGGCGGCAGCAGCCCCAAGTGGCTGGGCAAGTGTCCGCACTGCAACGCCTGGAACACGCTGGTCGAAGGGCTGCCCGAAAGCAGCTCGCCGGTGAAGAACCGGTTCGCCTCGCTGGCCAAGGCCTCCGAGGTCACCACGCTGTCCAGCATCGAGGCCACCGACATGGCTTACACGCCGACCGGCCACGACGAATTGGACCGCGTGCTCGGCGGCGGCATTGTCGAAGGCGGTGTGGTGCTGATAGGCGGCGATCCGGGCATTGGCAAATCAACGCTCTTGCTGCAAGCCCTGGACTCGCTGCAACGCGCCGGTCAGAACACGCTTTATGTGACGGGCGAGGAAAGCGGCGCCCAGGTGGCTTTGCGCGCGCGCCGGCTCGGTCTGGACGGCTCGCAGGTCAAGGTGCTGGCCGAAATCCAGCTTGAAAAAATTCTCGCCACCCTGGGCGCCAGCGAGCCCGCCATCGCCGTCATCGACTCGATCCAGACGGTTTACTCGGACCAGCTGACCTCGGCCCCCGGCTCCGTGGCGCAGGTGCGCGAATGCGCCGCGCACCTCACACGCGCGGCCAAGGCCAGCGGCGTTTGCATCGTGCTGGTCGGTCACGTCACCAAAGAAGGCGCGCTGGCGGGTCCGCGCGTGCTCGAGCACATGGTCGACACGGTGCTGTACTTTGAAGGCGACACGCATTCGAGCTTTCGCCTGGTGCGCGCCATCAAGAACCGCTTCGGCGCGGTCAACGAGATCGGCGTTTTCGCCATGACGGAAAAAGGCCTCAAGGGCGTGAGCAACCCGAGCGCCATCTTTTTAAGCCAGCACAGCGAGCCGGTGCCCGGCAGCTGCGTCATGGTCACGCTCGAAGGCACGCGCCCGCTGCTGGTCGAAATTCAGGCCCTGGTCGACAGCGGCGGACCCAGCCCCAGGCGCCTGTCGGTTGGCCTGGACCGAGACCGCCTGGCCATGCTGCTGGCCGTGCTGCACCGCCACGCCGGCGTCGCCTGCATGGACCAGGACGTTTTCGTCAACGCAGTCGGCGGCGTGCGCATCACCGAGCCGGCCGCCGACCTGGCCGTCATGCTGGCCATCACCTCGAGTCTGCGCGGGCGCGCCCTGCCCAAGGGCTTCATTGCCTTTGGCGAAGTGGGCCTGGCCGGCGAAGTGCGGCCCGCACCGCGCGGCCAGGAACGCCTGAAAGAAGCCGCCAAGCTGGGCTTCACGGTAGCTGTGGTGCCCAAAGCCAACGCACCCAAAAAATCTATAGAAGGCCTGACGATTCACGCCGTCGAGCGCGTCGAAGAGGCGCTGGAAGTGGTGCGCAGCCTGGCTTGAGACTGTTCATGGGGTGGCGACGAGGGTGAGGCGGGAATCCTTTAGAGTGCGCTTGCCTGATTGCATACCTTCGAGATGGACCCCCGCGTTCGCGAGGGTGACGGGCGTGTGGGCGCAACTTGACGCCTTGGGCATTGTGTATCCCCGTATGCGCGAGGACGACGGGAAGGTGGCGATCATCTCGTCGTTGCCGTGAGCTGGCCCCAGCGCCGTCATTCCTGCGCAGGCAGGAATCCATCCCCGGGCCTTGGCGCTGGTCGGGAGGCCGGAATCGAATCGAGCGCCCCCGCATGAGCGCAGCCTGGAAGATGGACCCCCGCTTGCGCGAGGATGACGGAAAACGGGGCACCTTAATTTCGCGAGGCTGACGCAAAACAGGCCGGCCCGCCTTTCCGAGGATGACGGGAAGCGGGGCGCCTTGACTTCGCGAGGATGACGGGAAGGTGGCGATCATCTCGTCGTTGCCGTGAGCTGGCCCCAGCGCCGTCATTCCTGCGCAGGCAGGAATCCATCCCCGGGCCCTGGCGC
>CAJAOB010000123.1 GCA_903941205.1 uncultured Burkholderiales bacterium
ATCGTTTCATGGTCATGGCTTATGGTGCCATTCAATGGCCTTGGTTGTTGCGCAGCCTCGATGGCGGGCGCAAGAAAGATAAAGCGGCGCTTCTTGCGTATCTCGACCTGCCGCTTGATGCGCTGCCCAATTTGGGAAGCTGGAAAGCCGACACCCATTTGTTATGGCACATCATTTTGGCAATTGAAGAAATGCGTCCGGAACAGGTTGTCGAACTTGGCTGCGGCGCGTCTACCTTCGTGGCAGCGCGCGCTTTGCAGCTGTTTGGCGGTGGCAAGCTTGCCAGTTATGATCAGCATGCCGCGTTTGCCACAACCACGCAAGACTGGATCCACGACAACAACATGGCGGTCGAAATTCGTCATGCACCACTGGGCGCGCCGCCCGCAGGATGGCCAGGTCATTGGTATCAGCTGTCCGACGTCCCAGCAGAAATTGACCTACTTATCATCGACGGACCGCCATGGGCGCTTCATCCGCATGTGCGCGGTGCGGCAGCTAGCCTGTTTCCGCGCATCCGTCCCGGTGGCCGGATTTTGCTAGATGATGCGGCACGTCCCGGTGAACGCGTCGTTGCGCGGCGGTGGCGCAAAGAACATGGCAACATGGAATTCACGCTTGACAGTAAAGGCGCCAAGGGCACCTTGCTTGGGCACAAGCACCCCGCTTAAACTTTTGTCTTTCGCGCTTTAGTGACCTTATTGCTGGCGAGTTCTAACCCCGCCTTGCCACCAGCAGCGGTGTGGGATGGCGCATGCGGCGTTTCCAGATATTCCGGCTCCTCTACCTCAAGCATGCCTTCCCACTTTGTAATGACTGACGTTGCTACTGCGTTGCCGACAACGTTCGTCGCGGTCCGGCCCATATCAAGGAACTGGTCGATGGCGAGGATAAGGGCAACGCCCTCCACCGGGAGGTCGAACATCGCCAGGGTACCCGTGATGACCACCAAAGATGCGCGCGGTACAGCGGCAACGCCCTTCGATGAAATCATCAGCGTAAGCAGAATTAGGATTTGCGTCCCGATGGTTAGATCAATGCCATAGGCTTGCGCGATAAAGATCGTTGCAAAGCTCATATACATCATCGAACCATCAAGGTTGAAGCTGTAGCCAAGCGGCAGCATGAATCCAGATATCCGGCGCGGAACACCGAAACGATCAAGCTGTTCGAACAGCTTAGGCAGCGCCGCCTCGCTTGATGCCGTGGAAAATGCGATGAGCATGGGCTCGCGGATGTAGCGGATGAGTGTCCAAATTCGCCGTCCAAGGAAAATCGCGCCAATCGAAAGCAGGATGGTCCACAACAAGGCAAGCGACAGATAAAATTCTGTCACCAGTTCTAGGTAGGTCGCAAGGATTGCGAGACCACTTTTTGACACAACTGCCGCAAGTGCGCCAAATACGGCGATTGGCGCGAAGCGCATGACATAATGCGTGATTTGCAGCATCATTTCAGCTAGTGCCTCGGCACCACGAACCAATGGCGCACCTTTCTCGCCCAGCGCCGAAAGCGCGATTCCAGCGAATAAAGCGAACACTAAAATCTGCAAAATATTGTTCGTTGCCATCGCTTCAAAGGCATTTTTCGGGAAAATCGATAGGATAAATTCCCAGAAATCAAGCTTCTTGACTTCGCCTATCGTAGCCGCGGCATTGTAAATGGTATCGACAGGCGCGCCGATGCCAGGCTGGAATATATTGACCATCAACA
>CAJAOB010000124.1 GCA_903941205.1 uncultured Burkholderiales bacterium
CAACGGCCAGCGCTGGCCGCAACGCGGTCGGGCGGTCGGCCCAGGCGAGCCGGCCATCGTGCAGCACCACGCCGCGCTCATGCCAGACGCCGCCCAGGCGCACCAGCAATTGCACCGGCATCGCGTCCAGCACCTCATTGCCGATCACCACGCCACGCAGACTCGCAGGCAGTTCCTGCAGCCAGCGCACGCGCTCGCGACAGGCGGCCAGCCGGGTTTGCTGGCGCTCGCGCAAGCTGCCCGACAAGTCGACGATGTTGTAGCGGGTCAGGGGCGTTCCGGCGGCATCGAGCGAGGCGATCAAATGCTCGGCCAGCGCGCCCGTACCAGCGCCAAATTCCCACAACTCGCTGGTTCCGGTCGCCTGCAAAGCCTCGCCCACCTGACGCGCCAGCGCCCGGCCAAAGTGCGGCGACAGCTCAGGTGCGGTGACAAAGTCGCTGCCCGACCGCGGCAGGTGGCCAAACTTGCGCGAGCCGCTGGCGTAGTAACCACAGCCCGGCGCGTACAGGGCCAGCGCCATGAAGGCGTCAAAACCGAGCCAGCCGCCGGCCGCGTCCAGCGCCTGCTCGATCAGGGGGCGCAAAGGGGAATCCTGCCAGGCCTCGGACGGGCCAGCAGGGGCGGTCGGTAAAATAGACGTTTGGGTCATGGTGGCCAGCGGCGATTGTCTGCCAAGGCGACGCCCCAGGGGCTTCCGGGGTCCCTTGGTGCGCCGTCCGGTGTAGCCTTTTGAATCACCTTGATGCAGCTTGATGCCGGTCGATGCGCCTTGATTCCCGAGCAAGCCCTCTCTTACTTTCGCCCTTTCGATCAACCTCTTGACTGACCTGCATGCTCAACACCCGAGGCACCCAGATCCTCACACTCACCGGCTTGCGCTTTGACGCCAACCTTGGCATTTTGGAGCATGAAAAAACACAGCCGCAGCCGATACAGGTCGACGCCGAACTGAACCTGGGCAACCAGCCGCTGCTGCCAAGAGATGACGACATCACGCATGTGCTGGATTACCGCAAGGTGCGCCACATCATCATCCAGGAATGCACCCTGGAGCACATGAACCTGCTGGAAAGCCTGATCGGCAAGCTGGCGCACCGGCTGATGCAGTTGCCGGGCGTGCTGGGGGTGCGCGTCAAGATTGCCAAGCTGGAAATTTTTGAAGACTGCGAAGTGGCGATTCGCGTGGAAACAGGACAGTGGTGACAACAATGATTTATTTTTCGACATCGACCCGCTCTGGCGCCGCCGGAGCCGCAGCATGAGCGCCGTCTGGATCGAGCCCGCAGCCCCGGGCAAGCCCCTGGCGCCGCTGCCACCGCTGGCCGAGGCCACGCCAGACCTGAAAGGCGCCAAAGACCCGAAAGCCGAACGCGAAGACCTCAAGCTTGAAAAGCGCTTGTGCCGCGAGGTCGGCCGCGCGATTGTCGACTTCAACATGATCGAAGAAGGCGACAAGGTCATGGTCTGCGTGTCAGGCGGCAAGGACAGCTACGCCATGCTCGACATCCTGCTCAAGTTGCAGCAGCGCGCGCCCATCAACTTCAGCCTGATCGCTGTCAACCTCGACCAGAAGCAGCCCGGTTTCCCGGACCACGTCCTGCCCGAGTACCTGGGCAAATTGGGCGTGCCGTTTCACATCGAAACGCAAGACACCTACAGCATCGTCAAGCGCGTGATTCCCGAGGGCAAAACCATGTGCTCGCTGTGTTCGCGCCTGCGCCGAGGCATCTTGTACCGCGTGGCCGAGGAACTGGGCGCCACCAAGATCGCGCTGGGCCACCATCGCGACGACATGCTGCAAACGCTGTTTCTCAACATGTTTTTTGCCTCCAAGCTCAAGGGCATGCCGCCCAAGCTGGCCAGCGACGACGGCAAGAACATCATCATCCGCCCGCTGGCCTACGTGGGCGAAAAAGACCTGATCCGCTGGGCCCAGGTGCGCGAATTCCCCATCATTCCCTGCACCCTGTGCGGCAGTCAGGACGGTTTGCAGCGGGTTCAGGTCGGCAACATGCTGCGCGAGTGGGACAAAAAATTCCCCGGCCGGCTCGAAAACATGTTCACCGCGCTGCAAAACGTCGTGCCCTCGCACCTGATGGACGGCAAGCTGCACGACTTCAAGGGCATTCAAGCCACCGGGGTGGCCGACCCGGACGGCGACAAGGCCTTTGACACGGAAGACTTGCCGGCGCCGCCCGCCAGCCTGCAATTCATGAGCAGGGCGCCGGCTGACACCTGAGCCCGTTCTGGCCTCACGTTGCCGGCAGCTCGGTGAAGCTGACAATTCCATGATCACGGACGCGGTCCGGTACGGGGCGATGCTCAAAAACGGGTGTTCATGAAAGGGATGCTGATGAAGACAATGCTCGCAAGCAGCGCCTGGCGGCGGGTTCTTCTGGTGCTGACGGTCTCGGCGCTGGCTTCGGGATGCGCCGGCCTGCGCGTGGTCGACAGCGATGTGAGCGCCTTCGCGCAATGGCCGGGCCCACCGCCCGCGCCCGGCGCCCGCTACCGTTTTGAGCGCCTGCCCTCGCAACAGGCCGTGCCGCTGCCCGGCGCACTCAGTGGCGCGGAGTTATCGCAAGACCATCTCGAAGCGATCGCCCGGGCCGCGCTGGCCAAGGTCGGACTGCTCAACGATCCGGCGGCGCCTGACTTGAATGTGCAAGTCAGCGCCAGCACCCGTTCCCTGCAGCGTTACCCCTATGACGGCCGCGTGTTCGGTACACCCGGCGTCGCGCTGGGCGCGGGCAGCGCCGGCAGTTTCATCGGTTTTCACTTTCCCATGTCGCTGTACGAATCGCCGCTGTACTTGCGCGAAGTCAACATCGTCATGCGCGACGCGCGCGGCAGCGCGGTGGTATATGAAACCCGCGCCGCCCACAGCGGCCTCTGGTCCGACGCGCAGCAGGTCTTGCCGGCCATGTTTGACGCCGCGCTGCAAGGCTTTCCGCTGCCGCCTGCCGGTCTGCGACGGGTCAATGTGGAGATATCGCGTTGAACAATGCACAAGCCACCCGCATTCTGGCGATTCGCCACGGCGAAACCCCCTGGAACGTCGACACGCGCATTCAGGGGCAACTCGACATCGCGCTCAATGACACCGGCCACTGGCAGGCCGAGCGCATGGGCCGCGCATTGGCCGGCGAGGCGATCACGGCGATCTACGCCAGCGACCTGGCACGCGCCCATGAAACAGCG
>CAJAOB010000125.1 GCA_903941205.1 uncultured Burkholderiales bacterium
GAATGACCGGAAACGGGGCGAACGCAACCAAATCGCACCAGTTGGGCGCATATGGTGGTGGCGTCCCACCAAGAAACCAGGCTGGACGCACAAGTCTGGCGCTTTTTGCATACATTGCCTGCGCCAGATTGCGTACAAAGCTGGCACGCCGTATGCTCAACGACAACTATGACCGCCATCCAGAGCCTCCAGGCCGCCGCCGTTGAAGTCGTTGGACTCAGCAAACAATTCGGCTCAGGCCCGCCCGCAGTCGACAACATCGACCTGCGCATTGCCAGCGGCAGCTACTGCTGTCTGCTTGGGCCTTCGGGCTGCGGCAAAAGCACCACGCTGCGTATGATCGCAGGCCACGAAACGGCCAGCAGCGGCGACATCTTGTTGGAAAACCGCAACATCACCCGCCTGCCGGCCGCCGAGCGAGGCACCGCCATGATGTTCCAGAGCTTTGCCTTGTTCCCCCACCTGAGCGCGCTGGACAACGTGGCCTTCAGCCTGAAGATGAAGGGCGAAGGCAAGGCCGAACGGCACGCCAAGGCGCTGCAACTGCTCGAGCGCGTGGCCATGGGCCATCTGGCCGAACGCCTGCCCGGCGAGCTTTCGGGCGGACAGCAGCAAAGGGTGGCGCTGGCGCGCGCACTGATCACGCAGCCGCGCGTGCTCTTGCTTGACGAGCCCCTTTCGGCGCTCGACCCTTTCCTGCGCATTCAAATGCGCGCCGAACTCAAACGCTGGCAAAAAGAACTGGGTCTGACTTTCATCCACGTCACGCATTCGCAAGAAGAAGCCATGGCGCTGGCCGACACCATGGTGGTGATGAACCGCGGCACCATCGAGCAGATCGGCGCACCGCGCGAGGTCTTCAACCGGCCAGCGACCGAATTTGTGGCGCGCTTCATGGGCGGGCACAACGTGCTCGACACCGCTGCCGGCAAGATTGGGGTGCGCAGCGATCAGATGCAGATCAGCCCCGCCAGTGAGGCGCCGGCCAGCGCGCACGGCTTTGCGGCCATTGTTACGGACGTTCAATACCAGGGCACCTACGTGCTTCTGGGCCTGCAACAGCCCGGCAGCAGACCGTCCGCAGACAGCACCGCCGAGCTCTCCGTGATGCTGCCTGAAACCCGATTTGCCGACCGTCCCTACACCCAGGGCGAGACCGTCCAGCTCTCATGGGATGCAGCCGTGGCCCACCCCTTGCAAGCCCCCAGGGCCTGAGCCCTGCCCCCGATTTGCAGCACTGCCCGGCACCGATTCCCGTCCCGATGTTTCATTAACCACTCCAAGGAGCTTTATGTCTGATTCCCTGAACGATCTGGCCACCAAGGCCGTCACCCCTGAAGCCGCTGGCGGCCTGCCACGCCGCAGCCTGCTCAAAGGCACGGCCGGCATTCTGGCCACCGGCCTCTTTCCCGCCATACATGCACAAGAAAAAATCGTTTTGCGCTATCTCGGCACTGCCGTGAACCAGGACAAGACCATTGCCGAGAAGTTTGAAAAAGACACCGGCATCAAGATCCAGTATGTCGCTGTCACCACTGACGACGTGACCAAGCGCGCTGTCACCGCCCCGAACAGCTTTGACCTGATCGACACCGAGTACTTCTCGCTCAAGAAAATCGTCCCGACTGGCAACTTGAAGGGCATTGACGTCAAGCGCATCAAGAACGCCAGCAAGATCACGCCCCTGTTCACAACCGGCCAGGTCAACGGCAAGGCTGTTGGCGACCAGGGCACGGCACCCAAGAAAGTGATTTTTCTCGAGGGCGAAAAGTCCAAGGTTTTCGCCAAGAGCCCGACCCAGTTCATGTCGCTCATCCCAACCGTCTACAACGCCGACACGCTGGGCATCCGCCCCGACCTGATCAAGCGCCCGATCAACAGCTGGGCCGAATTGCTGAACCCTGAATTCAAGGGCAAGGCCGCCATCCTGAACATTCCCTCCATCGGCATCATGGACGCCGCCATGGTCGTGGAGGCCATGGGCATCTACAAGTACCCGGACAAGGGCAACATGACCAAGAAGGAAATTGATCTGACGATCAAGACCCTGATTGAAGCGAAGAAAGCCGGCCAGTTCCGCAGCCTGTGGAAAGACTTCAACGAGTCCGTCAACCTGATGGCTTCGGGCGAAGTGGTGATCCAGTCGATGTGGAGCCCGGCTGTGACGGCCGTGCGCACCAAAGGCATCGCCTGCACCTTCCAGCCGCTCAAAGAGGGCTATCGCGCCTGGGCTGCCGGCTTCGGTCTGCCAGCCACGCTGTCGGGCAAAAAACTCGACGGCGCCTACGAGTTCATCAACTGGTTCCTCGACGGCTGGGCTGGCGCCTACCTCAATCGCCAAGGCTATTACAGCGCCGTGCTCGACACCGCCAAGAGCAAGATGGAAGCCTACGAATGGGCGTACTGGATGGAAGGCAAGCCGGCCACTCAGGACATCAAGAGCCCGAACGGCGACTTGCTGGCCAAGTCCGGCGCAGTGCGCGACGGCGGCAGCTACGAAGCGCGCATGGGCGGCATCGCTTGCTGGAACGCCGTGATGGACGAGAACAACTACATGGTCCAGAAGTGGAATGAGTTCGTCGCGGCTTGATTGGGCACACCCCCGTTGACGCTCACTTCGTGTAGCGTCCTCCCCCCTTGCAGGGGGCAACCGCTGCGGCCCGGCTGAGCCGGTTCCGCGCGGTTACTGGATGGGGACTTCGCTTCGCTGGTCCTTTGGGTCGGTTCGGTGTGGTGGGTTCTGGGACTTCGCTTCGCTGGTCCCTTGGGCCGGTTCCGCGCGGTTACTTGAAGGGGACTTCGCTTCGCTGGTCCCTTGGGCCGGTTCGGTGCGGTGGTTTCTGGGACTCCGCTTCGCTGGTCCCTTGGGCCGGTTCGGTGCGGTGGTTTCTGGGACTTCGCTTCGCTGGTCCTTTGGGTTGGTTCGGTGCGGTGGCTTCTGGGACTTCGCTTCGCTGGTCCCTTGGGTCGGCTCGGTGCGTTGGCCTCTGGGACTTCGCTTCGCTGGTCCCTTGGGTCGGCACCGGGCTTTTTTGACTGTCATTTCTTCGTTTTTTACCCTGATTTCATAACAATGCCATGAACGTTTCTCGCGCTGCTTTACCGCTGGCCAGTCCGGCTCGGGGTCGGACTTTGTCGGCTTGGTGGCAGGCTGCGCCTTTGAGTCTGGTGTTTGCGCTTTTTTTCCTGGTGCCGCTGGCGCTGATCCTGATGGTCAGTTTCTGGGACTTCAACGAGTACGAGTTGCTGCCCGGGTTCACTTTCAAGAATTACCTCTCGATCTTTGAGGGTTGCAGCAATGCTGACGAGTTGTGCGTCACTTTCAAGACTTACCTGTCGACCTTCAAGTTCAGTTTTCTGGTTTGGCTGATCACGCTGGTGATCGGCTTTGCGGTGTCTTACTTTCTGGCTTTTCATGTGCGATCAAGCAGCGTGCAAACGGTGTTGTTCGTGCTGTGCACGATCCCGTTCTGGACCTCCAACGTGATCCGCATGATCTCCTGGGTTCCTTTGCTCGGCCGCAATGGCCTGGTCAACCAGGGCCTGGTCGGCAGTGGGGTGGTCAATGCACCGGTCGAATGGCTGCTGTTTTCAGATTTCTCCGTGGTGCTGGCTTTTGTGCACCTCTACACCATGTTCATGATCGTGCCGATCTTCAACTCCATGATGCGCATTGACCGCAGCCTGCTTGAAGCGGCCAGCGACAGCGGCGCGAGCAGCTGGCAAACCCTGTGGAACGTGATCGTGCCCTTGTCGCGCACCGGCATCGTCATTGGCTCGATCTTTGTCATCACCATCGTCATGGGCGACTTCGTCACCATCGGCGTGATGGGCGGCCAACAAATCGCCTCGATCGGCAAGATCATCCAGGTGCAGACGTCTTACCTGCAGTTCCCGCTGGCTGCGGCCAACGCGGTCATCCTGCTGTCCATCGTGCTGATGATCATCTGGGCGCTGACCCGCATGGTCGACATCCGCAAAGAGCTATGAGCAAATCCACCGCCTCCCGCGCTCCCGGCTTCTGGCCGCTGGCGCTGTTTTTCGCCGCTTTCGTGCTGTTCATGTACGGCCCCATGCTGGTCATCGTGGTACTGAGTTTTCAGGGCCCCGAGGGCGGCCTGACGTTTCCGCTGCGCGGCTTGTCGCTTCACTGGTTCGGCAAGCTGGCGCAAGGCCTGGGCGTGGTTGACATTGGCGCGGCGCTCAAGCGATCCTTTGGCCTGGGGCTGGCGGTGATGGCCTGCACCGTGGTGTTTTCGGTGCTTGCGGGCCTGGCTTTTCGCAAAAAGCTCGCCGGCGGCAACACGCTGTTCCTGATCGTTGTGGCCAGCCTGATCATGCCGTCCATCATTGTTTCGCTGGGCATCGGCCTGGAGTTCCGGCTGCTTGACGGCGGCATCAAATGGGCCTTGCAGACGCTGGGCCAGCAGGAGCGGCTGGATAACTTCGGCACCTCGCTCGGACTGTTCACCTCGGCCATGGGCGCGCACCTCACGTGGACCCTGCCTTTTGGCCTGCTCATCATGTTTGCCGTGTTCAACCGCTTCAATCCCGCGTACGAAGAAGCCGCTGCCGACCTCGGCGCCACGCCCTGGCAGGGCTTTCGCCATGTGGTGCTGCCGCTGATCGCGCCAGCGCTGGTCGGCATTGGCATGTTTGGTTTCACGCTGAGCTGGGACGAAATCGCCCGCACCTCGCAAGCCATTGGCGACGTCAACACGCTGCCACTCGAATTGCAGGGCCTGACCACCACCGTGACCGAGCCGTCGATCTACGCCCTGGGCACCGTCACCATGGTGGTCTCGTTCGTGGTGATGGGCCTGGCCGTGGCGCTGTCCTCGCTGCTGGGCCGGCGCCAGCGCAAGGCGCGCGGCGCCTAGCCAACTTGAGCCCTGCATGAGTGACTTGTCCGCACACCCGGTGCCCGTGTCGCCAGCGCCGCCTGCGGCCAGCGCGCCCCTGACCGAAAACGAAATTTACGAGCGCATGGTGACCTCCATCCTGGACCATCGCCTGCCGCCCGGCACCAAGCTGGTCGAAGACCGGCTGGCCAGCGCCTTTGGCGTGTCGCGCACCCGCATCAGGCCGGTGCTGGTGCGGCTGGCCAATGAACAAGTGGTCACGCTCACGCTCAACCGCGGCGCCTCCGTCGCCCAGCCCAGCGAGCAGGAGGCGCGCGAGGTGTTCGAGGTGCGGCGCATGATCGAGCCCACGCTGATCGAATGCTTTATTGCCCGGGCTGGCGCCGACGATATCGCGGTGCTCAGGCGCTGCATTGACGACGAGGAAGCCGCGCGCGCCCGAGGCGACACCCACCGGGCGATCCGCCTGGCTGGCGACTTCCATTTGCATATCGCCAGCGCCGCCGAACACCAGACCTTGGGGCGCATCCTGCGCGAACTGGTCTCGCGCACCTCGCTGATTCTCATGACTTACCGGCGGCAGCCCCGAACCAGCGGGCTGGAAAGCGCGACTTGCGGCTGCCTTGAACACCGCGCCCTGCTCGACGCCATCAGCCTGCGCGACCCGCGCGAAGCCGCGCGACTCATCCGCGAGCATCTGGCGCAACTCGAGGCCCAACTCGAGTTCAAGACCGAGGCCTGCGCGGCACCCGACCTGATGGCGCTTTTCGGTTCCGCCGGCGCCAACAGCGACGACGACGCCGTCATTGCCTGCGCTTAAGCTTCAAGCATGCGCCAACTTCTCATCCTGAACCCCAACACATCGGCCAGCGTCAGCGCGCTGCTGCAAAGCCACGCTCAGGCGCTGGCCGGACCCGAGGTTCGCGTTCGCACCGTCACCGCGCGTTTTGGCGCACCTTACATCGCCTGCGAAGCCAGCTACGCCGTCGCCGGCCATGCGGTGCTGGACGCCTGGGCTGCAGCGCTGGCTGAAAACGAGCCAGCCCCGGATGCGGTGCTGATCGGCTGTTTCGGCGACCCCGGCCTGCTGGCTTTGCAGGGCAGCAGCTCCGCACCGGTCACGGGACTGGCCGAAGCCGCGTTTTTGGAAGCAGCCACCCTGGGCCGCTTTGCAGTGGTCACCGGCGGCGAACGCTGGAAACCCATGCTGCAGCGGCTGGCGCAGGCGCTTGGCCATGACCGGGCGCTCAGTGGCATCCACACGGTGGCGCCCACCGGGGCGCAGCTCGCGCAAGACCCCGAGGCAGCGCTGGCCCTGCTGGCCCAGGCTTGCCGCGAGGCAGTCAAAACCGATGGCGCCGACGCAGTGATTCTGGGTGGTGCGGGGCTGGCCGGCATGGCCGCGCTGATCGCTTCGGCAGTCGATGTGCCGGTGATTGACAGCGTGCTCGCCGGCACGCGGCAGGCCTTGCTACGGGTCGGCTTGCAGCCGGCGCTTGGCAAGGACGGCTTTGACGTGCGCTGGCAGCAGCTGTCGCCCGAAATGACGGCTCTGGGCCTGCGCTGACAGACC
>CAJAOB010000126.1 GCA_903941205.1 uncultured Burkholderiales bacterium
CAGATCGGCCCCCATCTGGTCGCGCCAGCGGGTGTCTGCGATTTCGAGCAAGCGCATGTGAAATGCCTCGTTGATCTCGAAGAACCGCTCGCGCTGGCTCACGGCTTTCTCCAGTTCAGCATGCAGTGCCTGCAACTCCTGCAGTTGTGCGTCGCTCGCTTTGGCGGCGACCACGCCAGCGGCATCACTTTCGAGCAAGGCCAGCAAGTGGTACACGTCGCTCAAGTCACGCTCGGACACTTCGGTCACATAGGCGCCACGACGCACCTTCATGGTGACCAGGCCCTCGGCGGCCAGCACCTTGAGCGCTTCGCGCAAAGGCGTGCGGCTGATGCCGTATTCCTCCGCCAGCTTGAGTTCGTCAATCCAGCTCCCAGGTGTCAGTTCCCGGTTGAAGATGCGCTGGCGCAATAGCTCCGCCACCTCTTCATAGAGGGCGCGAGGCGTCAATGAAAGAGCAGCCATGGTTTTTCTCCGGGCAGTAAAAGGGGCGCGAAGGGCTCATTCGATGGCAAACCGGGGGGTAAAGCCCATCGATTGGCGCGCCAGACTTAATTCTGCATGAATAATTATAAATGATGTAAACTGCCGACCTGAGTGAAATCCGGCAGTCTCCTTCCCAGCTGTGAGGCTGTTCATCAACGCCAACCTGAATACGCCATGAGTCCAAAAAACACTTCAGCCCACGAATTCAGCCTTGCCGACCTGGACCAGTGGGCCAAAGCCGCTGCGAAGTCGGCACCGGGTGGCGATGTGCAGGCCTTGAACTGGCAAACGCCAGACGGCATCAGCGTCAAACCGCTTTACACGGCCGAAGACATCAAGGACTTGCCGCACACCAACACCTTGCCGGGTTTTGAGCCCTTCATCCGCGGCCCGCAGGCCACCATGTACGCAGTGCGCCCCTGGACCATTCGGCAATATGCCGGTTTTTCGACGGCGGAAGAATCCAACGCGTTTTACCGCAAGGCGCTGGCTGCCGGCGGGCAGGGCGTGTCGGTCGCGTTTGATCTGGCAACACACCGTGGTTACGACTCCGATCATCCGCGCGTGACCGGCGACGTCGGCAAGGCCGGCGTGGCGATCGACAGCGTCGAGGACATGAAGATCCTGTTTGATCAGATTCCTCTGGACAAAGTCAGCGTCTCCATGACCATGAACGGCGCCGTGCTGCCGGTGCTGGCCGGCTACGTGGTGGCCGCGGAAGAGCAGGGCGTCGCCCAAGACCAGCTCAGCGGCACCATCCAGAACGACATCCTCAAAGAGTTCATGGTGCGCAACACCTACATCTACCCGCCGAAACCGTCGATGCGCATCATCTCCGACATCTTCGCTTACACCAGTACAAAGATGCCGAAGTTCAACTCCATCTCGATCTCCGGATATCACATTCAGGAAGCCGGCGCCACAGCCGATCTCGAACTCGCCTACACCCTCGCCGATGGTGTCGATTATCTCAATGCGGGGCTGCAGGCAGGGCTGGAGATCGACAATTTCGCTCCCCGGTTGCCCTTCTTCTGGGGCATCGGGATGAACTTCTTCATGGAGGTCGCCAAGCTTCGGGCCGGACGCTTGCTGTGGAGTGAACTGGTGGCGGGATTCGGCGCCAAGAGCCCGAAATCGCTGTCGCTGCGGACCCATTCACAGACCTCGGGGTGGTCGCTGACCGCTCAGGATCCGTTCAATAACGTCGCCAGAACCTGCATCGAGGCCATGGCCGCCACCCAGGGCCACACCCAGTCCCTGCACACCAACGCACTTGACGAAGCACTGGCGCTGCCCACCGACTTCTCCGCACGCATCGCCCGCAACACCCAACTGCTGCTG
>CAJAOB010000127.1 GCA_903941205.1 uncultured Burkholderiales bacterium
AAAAGGGGGGCACAGCACCTTACGGCGGGCAGCAAACCTTGTTGCCGTGCGGTTTAACTGGCGCTGGGCGTGGCCAGAGAACGCGTGCATCCGCGCTCAGCCGGTCGCCGACACCAAGCCCTGTCAAGCCATTGCGGTTTCAATCTGTTCGGTGAGCTCAAGCCAGCGCTCTTCCAATTGGTTGACTTCCGCCTCGAGGGCTTTGAGGCGTCGCCCGGCTTGCGCCATCTCGGCAGCCACGATCGTGGCCGCCAACTGGGTTTCGAGGGTGCCGCGTTCGGCAGCCAAGGCCTGCATTTTTTGGTCGATCTGGTCCAGTTCTTTTTTGAGCGGCTTGAGCGAATCCGCGCGTTGCTTGCGCAGTGAGGCATCATCCTTTGCTGGCGCCGGTGCGGCGCTTGAAGCTTTGGCCGCTGGCTCGCTCTTTTGCTTCGCTGGCGTTGCGCTGGCTTTTTTGGATTCTTCGCGTTGGCGCTTGGATTCATCGAGCAGATAGCGCTGGTAATCGTCAAGATCGCCGTCGAACGGTGCCACGCCGCCGTGCGAGACCATCCAGAATTCGTCGCAGACCGCGCGCAACAAGGCTCGGTCGTGACTGACCAGCATAACGGTGCCTTCAAATTCATTGAGCGCCATGCTGAGCGCTTCGCGTGTGGCCAGGTCCAGGTGGTTGGTCGGCTCGTCCAGCAGCAAGAGGTTGGGGCGCTGCCAGACGATCATGCACAGCACCAGGCGGGCTTTTTCGCCGCCGCTCATGCTGCCCACGGCCTGCTTGACCATGTCGCCGCCAAAGTTGAACTGGCCCAAAAAGCTGCGCAGGTCCTGTTCGCGGGTTGGCTGGCCGCTGATCTTGCCGGCTGCAGTGACTTCCTTGACGAGGCGGATCATGTGCTCCAGCGGGTTGTCCGCCGGGCGCAACACGTCGAGTTCTTGCTGGGCAAAGTAGCCAATGTTCAGGCCCTTTCCTTCCAGCATCTCACCTTCAATCGGTGCCAGAGCTCGGGCCACCGTCTTGACCAAAGTTGATTTGCCCTGTCCGTTGGCGCCCAGGATGCCGATGCGCTGACCGGCCAGAACAGACTTGTTGACGTTTTGCACAATCACCGTGGGCGGCGTGCCTTCGGGCGCTTCTTCCGGTGCCGGGTAGCCAAAGTAGGCGTTTTGCATCGACAGCATCGGGTTGGGCAGGTTGGCCGGTTCCTTGAATTCGAAGGTGAAGTCCGCCTCGGCCAGCAGCGGCGCAACTTTCTCCATGCGGTCCAGCGCCTTGACTCGGCTTTGCGCCTGCTTGGCCTTGCTGGCCTTGGCCTTGAAGCGGGCAATGAACTTCTGCAGGTGGGCGATTTTTTCTTGCTGCTTGGCGTAAGCGCCTTGCTGCAGCGCCATCTGCTCGGCGCGCAGGTCTTCAAACTTGCTGTAGTTGCCGCCGTAGCGGGTCAGTTTGGCGACTTCAATGTGGACGGTGACATCGGTCACGGCATCCAAAAATTCGCGGTCATGGCTGATGACCAGCATGGTGCCCTGGTAGCGCTTGAGCCAGGCTTCGAGCCAGACCAGCGCGTCCAGGTCCAGGTGGTTGGTGGGCTCGTCGAGCAGCAGCAGGTCCGACGGGCACATCAGCGCTCTAGCCAGTTGCAGTCGCATGCGCCACCCGCCTGAAAAGCTGTTGACCGGGTTGTCGAGCTCGCTGACCTTGAAGCCCAGGCCCAGAATCAGGGCCTGCGCGCGGGCTGGCGCGTCATGGGCGCCGGCGTCGTAGAGGTCCATGTAGGCGTGGGCCATGCGGTCGCCGTCGCCGCTTGCGTCCGCTGCATCGACTTCGGCCTGTGCCGCTTGCAGCACGATGTCGCCCTCGATCACGTAGCTGGTGGCACTTTGCTCGGTTTCCGGCATGTCCTGCGCAACCTGCGACATGCGCCACTGAGCCGGAATATAAAACTCGCCGCCGTCTTCATGCAGCGTGCCGTTGAGCATGGCAAAGAGCGAGGACTTGCCCGCCCCATTGCGGCCCACCAACCCGACTTTTTCACCCGGGTTGAGGTTGATCGACGCGCTGTCGAGAATCACTTTGGCGCCACGGCGCAGCACCACGTTTTTGAGGGTAATCATTGCAAGAGCAGATAAATGAAAAGGGAGGGCGCGGCAAGCACCGGGTCGCCCCTTGCTGGCTTCGACAAGCTCAGCCCGAACAGTGTTGGCGCACAGGCCATTCCTGTGGGCTGCGCCGACGGCAAAAAATCAAGCCAGTTGCTGGCGGGTGATCAGCATCACCTGGTCAGCGCCAGCGCTGGTATCAAACCACAGCGGCTGCAAGTTGGGAAATGCGCGCTCAAAATTCTCGCGCTCGTTGCCGATTTCCAGGATCAACACCGCATTTTCGCTCATATGTTGCGCTGCGGCACGAAGCAGCTTTCGGATGAAATCCATGCCATCTTCGCCTCCGGTCAGTGCCAAGGCTGGTTCGGCCCTGAACTCTGCAGGCAGGGCGGCCATGCTGCCCGCGTTGACATAGGGCGGATTGCACAAAACAAGGTCATAAGGCCCGCGGCAGGCGGCCAGGCCGTCCGAGGCGATCAGGCTGATTCGCCCAGCCAGCTGGTGCCGGTCGACATTGATGCGCGCCACAGCCAGCGCATCCGGGCTGATGTCGGCGGCATCAATCTGCACGTCGGGGTAGGTCATGGCGGCCAGCACGGCCAGGCTGGCGTTGCCGGTGCACAAATCGAGCACGCGTTCGGTGGCGTCGCTGAGCCAGGGGTCGATGCTGCCGTCGGCCAGCAACTCGGCAATAAAGCTGCGCGGAATGATCACGCGCTCGTCAACATAAAAAGGCACGCCTTGCAGCCAGGCCTCCCCGGTCAGGTAGGCGGCGGGCCGTCGGGTGCTGATGCGCTTCGCTATCAGGGCGCCGACTTGGGCTGCTTCTTCGACAGACACAGGACGCTCGGCCACGCCATCCAGGTCATCAAGCGGCAAACCAAGCTGCCACAGCACCAGCCAGGCGGCCTCGTCAAACGCGCTTTGGGTGCCCTGGCCGAAGCCGTCAGCCGGCGTCAGGCCGGCGGCTTCGAGTTGCGCGCTCATCTCCTCGATGAGTTTCAAGACGGTCAAATCGCTCATGCGCTCGCCAGGCGTTCGAGCGTGCCCTTGTAGATGTTTTTCAGCGGGTCCAGCGAGCTGACTAGCACATGCTCGTCAATCTTGTGGATGGAGGCGTTGATCGGGCCAAACTCGATCAGTTGCGGGCACATCTTGGCAATAAAGCGGCCGTCGCTGGTGCCGCCTGTGGTCGAGAGTTCGGTTTGCAAGCCGGTTTCGGCGGCAATGGCGCCGCGAACAGCTTCGACCAGCGCTCCCGGAACGGTGAGGAAAGGCTCGCCGCCCAGCGTCCATTGCAGGCTGAAATCAAGCCCGTGCTTGTGCAGCAAGGCTTCGAGCCGCTGCTTCAGGCCGTCTGCGGTGGATTCGGTCGAAAAGCGAAAGTTGAAGTCCACCACCAGCTCGCCCGGGATGACGTTGCTGGCCCCGGTCCCACCATGAATGTTCGAGACCTGCCAGCTGGTGGGCTGAAAGAATGCGTTGCCCCGGTCCCAGTCGGTGGCCACCAGTTCGGCCAGCGCGGGCGCAAACAGATGCACCGGGTTTTTGGCCAGATGCGGGTAGGCGATGTGACCTTGCACGCCCTTGACACGCAGCTTGCCGCTGAGCGTGCCGCGGCGGCCGTTCTTGATCATGTCGCCCAGCTGGTCGACCGACGTGGGCTCGCCGACGATGCAATAGTCAAGCACCTCGCCGCGCGCCTGCAACTGCTTGCAAACCACCAGTGTGCCGTCTCTGGACGGACCTTCTTCGTCGCTGGTGATCAAAAAAGCGATCGACAGCGCGGGCTTTGGCGTGTTCGCCAGAAACTCTTCAACGGCGACCACCATCGCGGCGATCGAGCTTTTCATGTCGGCCGCGCCGCGCCCGTAGAGCAGGCCGTTGCGGTGGCTCGGTGAAAACGGCGGCGTGGTCCATTGGTCCAGCGGCCCCGTCGGGACCACGTCGGTGTGGCCGGCGAACACCAGCGTGGGCGCCGGCTTGCCTGCTCGCGCCGTGCCCGTGAATTTCGCCCACAGGTTGGTGACGCGAAAGTCGTCCGGGCCGCTCACGATGGTTTCGCAGACAAAGCCCAGCGGCGCCAGACGCGCTTCGAGCAGCGCCTGACAACCGGCATCGTCCGGCGTGACCGAGGCACGGGAAATCAGTTGCTCGGTCAGGTAGAGGGTGGCGCTCATGTCGGGTCCGTGGTCACTTCGGGAAAGAGGGGGCGCGGCAAGCTGCAAGCGGCAAAGCCTTTGGCCTGCTTGGGCTGGCGCCGTCCGCCCATGGGTTTGAATCAGTCGCGAAGCAAGTCGTTCAGGCTGGTCGTGGCGCGCGTTTTGGCATCCACGCGCTTGACGATCACGGCGCAATAGAGGGAATATTTGCCGCCGGCTTTGGGCAGATTGCCCGACACCACCACCGAGCCGGCCGGAATGCGGCCATAGCTGACCGTATCGGCTTCGCGGTCATAAATCGGTGTGCTCTGGCCGATGTAGACGCCCATCGAAATCACCGAGTTCTCTTCCACAATCACGCCTTCGACCACTTCGGAGCGCGCACCGATGAAGCAGTTGTCTTCAATGATGGTCGGATTCGCTTGCAGCGGCTCGAGCACGCCGCCCAGGCCCACGCCTCCCGACAAATGCACGTTGCTGCCGACCTGCGCGCAGCTGCCCACGGTGGCCCAGGTGTCGACCATGGTGCCTTCGCCGACCCAGGCGCCGATGTTCACGTAACTCGGCATCAAGATAGCGCCCTTGGCAATGAAACTGCCCCGGCGCGCCACGGCGGGCGGCACCACGCGCACGCCCGTGGCGCGCATCTCGTCTTCCGACAGGTGCGCGAACTTGGTCTGCACCTTGTCAAAAAAGCCGAGATCACCGGCGCGCATGGCGACGTTGTCTTTGAGGCGAAAGCTCAGCAGCACAGCCTTTTTGATCCACTGGTGTGTGGTCCACACGCCCACGCTTTCCCGGGTGGCGACGCGCAGCGTGCCGTTGTTGAGCTGGGAAATGGTGTGTTCGACGGCTTCCAGCACTTCGGGCGGTGCCGAAGCGGGCGAGAGTTTGGCGCGGTCTTCCCAGGCGGCGTCGATGATGCTTTGGAGCTTGTTTTGTGTCATGTGTTTGTTATTTCAAAAAAGAAAAAAGGCAGCGGTGCCGGCTTAAACCGCGTTGGACTCAACTTTCGACCCCACTTTGGACTCGATGAACTGCACGATGCGCCGGGCCGCTTCCAAGCATTCGGCGGTTTCTGCCACCAGCGCCATGCGAATGCGGCCAGCGCCCGGGTTGAAGGCTTTGCCGTCGGCGCCGTCCACGTTGCGAGCCAGATAGCTGCCGGGCAAAACCACCACATTGTATTGAGCCAGCAAGTCCCTGGAAAACGCCTCGTCGGAGCCCCCGAAGACAGCCGGCAGTTCGGCCCACAGGTAAAAGCCGGCGTCCGGCAGCGCCACATTCATCACGCTGGCCAGCAAGGGCGTGACCTCGGCGAACTTTTGCCGGTACAGCTCACGGTTGGCCACCACATGCGCCTCGTCGTCCCAGGCCGCGCGGCTGGCCGCTTGCACCACCGGGCTCATGGCGCTGCCGTGGTAGGTGCGGTAGAGCAAGAAAGCCTTCATGATGGCGGCGTCGCCAGCAACAAATCCGCTGCGCAGCCCGGGCACGTTGCTGCGTTTTGACAAGCTGGTCAGCGCGATCAGGTTCTTGAAGTCGTGACGACCCAGCGCCGCCGCCGCCTGCAAGCTGCCCAGCGGCGGCTCGGGCCGAAAATAAATCTCGCTGTAACACTCGTCGGACGCGATCACAAAGCCGTGTTTGTCACTCAGGTCAAACAGCAGCTTCCATTCGGCCAGGTCAATCACCGCGCCCGTCGGATTGCCCGGCGAGCAGACGATGAGCAACTGCGTGCGGGCCCACACGGCCTCGGGCACGGCCAGCCAGTCGATGCCGAAGTTGCGCGCGGGCTCACTGGGCGCGTAATAGACCTCGGCCCCCGCCAACAGGGCTGCACCTTCGTAGATTTGATAAAACGGATTGGGCGACACGACGGTGGCCCCGGCGCGGGTCGGGTCAATGATGGTCTGCGTCAGGGCAAAAAGGGCTTCGCGCGAGCCGTTGACCGGCAGCAGTTGTTTGGCCGAATCCACTTTGACTCCATAGCGCCGATCAAGCCAGGCCGCCATCGATTGGCGCAGCGCCGGCTCACCAAGCGTTCCCGGGTAAGTCGCCAGGCCTGCCAGGCTGGCGCTGAGCGCGGTTTTCACGAGTTCAGGCGTGGCATGCCGGGGCTCCCCAATCCCCAGACTGATTGGCCTGAAGGCGGGGTTGGGCGTTACGTCGGCGTGCAGCTGGCGCAGCCGTTCGAAAGGGTAGGGCTGCAGGCGGGCGAGGAGCGGATTCATGACGTCATTATCGGGGACGCCATGGGTTCACCTGCGCGACGCCTCCCAGCGATGGACGCGAGGGAAATTTTCCAAGGAGGGCAGGAACGTGTGGTTCCTCAAGCTCGATCAGAAGGATGACTGGATCAGTGTTCGACCGTCTGACGTGGTCTCGGAAGAGCCGAGAAAACGTCCGAACTTTGGGCCCAGGCCCGATTCAGTGCGCTGTCGATTTTGTAGTGGGGTTTGCGCATAATGCTGCGAGCTCCGCAGAAAACTTGGCCCAGCAGATCTTGCCGACGGCCGCGTTGAATTACCGGGCGCAGACCTGTTGGCTAAATACTTCTGATCAGTGATAACGAGCTAGAGAAATTATGAAAATTGGATTCATAGATCTATCGGAGATAAAGTTCACAGCAAGGACGCCATTCGAGGAGCCTCTTGGCGGGATGCAATCTGCTCTGGTTTACTTGAGTTGCGAACTGGTAAAGCAAGGCCACGAAGTAGTCATTATCAACAGGAGCGAAAGCAACGAGCTATTTCAGGGTGTTGGGACCATTGGTTTGTCAGAGGGATTGAATGCCGAATTTTTGAATTCTTGTGACTGCTTGGTAAGCATATATTGTGATGCTCGTCTTTTGCGCGAATGTGGTTATGCCAAAAAACTGATTCTCTGGACTGGCCACAACGAGAACGAACCATCTGTCCAAAAACTGATGCATCAGGATGAAGTGTCAAAGTGGGATGGCTTTGTATTCAAGACTCGATGGCAACAAAATCAATTCTTACGAAAATTCCGACTTGATCCGGCGGTTTGTACATTTATCGGTAATGCGGTAGCCCCTTTTTTCATCAACCAAAACTACAATAAAAAATATTTTTTTAATGAAAAACGCCACCCCGTTTTTTACTATTCGAGCACCCCTTTCCGTGGTCTGGAAATCCTCCTCAGGGCGTTTCCTTTAATTTATCAAAGATTTCCCGAAAGCAAACTGAAAATTTTCTCGAGTATGAAAACCTACCAAGCGGAGAGTGATAATAAATATTTTAACAACCTATATTCGGTGTGTCGTCAAATGCAAGGTGTCGAGTATTATGGATCATTACCTCAGAAAGCGCTTTCTGCTGAGCTTCATAAAGTCGACTGCCTTGCTTTTCCCAGTTCCTATGCTGAGACATCCTGTATAACGTTAATGGAGGCCATGGTTTCTGCTTGCATTCCAATCGTTAACGACTTAGGGGCCCTTCGTGAAACATCTTCGGGTTATGCGGCCCTTTTCGACTTGTCGCAACTAGCAAACTCGAGAGACCTTCCTGGGCATTATGCAAACTTTCTTTTAAATGAAGTCGAACTGGCGATTGAATGTCCGGTGAAGTATGAAGATAAACTTCGCCAACAAGCCGATTTCGCCCGGAAGGAATATAATTGGACCCGTCGGGCATCGCAGTGGATTTGCTTTCTGGATGGTCTGACAAAAACAGCGCCCGGCTATCACTAGAATGCGCAACCGGAGGCCATCACGTTTTGAGTCCGAAGTCGGTAGATTTATTCTCGTTGTATTGAATCGGAAATGAGTATTCTTGCGAGCAAACATTGACCGCGCTTCCTGCGTATTGTGTTTGTCCGGGTCAAGTTAAGCTGTTGTTCCAAGGTGACTTGTCATGGGTCTGGTCGAGTCTTTTGGG
>CAJAOB010000128.1 GCA_903941205.1 uncultured Burkholderiales bacterium
CCCATCCGTCTCCTGCACGGCACCTCGCCCCGGCAGTTCGCTCCAAGCGCCCGGCGCTGGCCCGCTTCGCTGCTGGTCATGCCCTGAAGCTCCTCTTTCTGGGTTTGCTGCTGGGGCTGCCGGCGGCGGGCAGGGCCCAGTCGCCAGCGCCCCCGGACCGGGCCGCAGGCAGCGACCGGGCCGCCGACAGCGACTTGATGACGCTGAATTTTCAAGACATCGAAATTCGCGCGCTCCTGAAGGTCATGGCCGACTTCAGCGGCTACAACCTGGTGGTCTCGGACGGCGTCACGGGCGCCACCACGCTGCGACTCAAGGACGTACCCTGGAAGCAGGCGCTGGACACCATTCTGCAAAGCCGGGGCCTCGGCATGCGGCAGGTCGGCAATGTCATGCACATTGCACCCAAGGCCGAGATGGCCGCTCGCGAAAAGGCCGAGATGGAAACGCAGCGTGCCTTGCAGGGGCTTGAAGCCACGCGCACGCAGGAGTTCAAGTTCAATTACGCCCGGGCAGCCGAGGTCTCGCGCAGCCTCCTGGGCGCTGGTGGCACGGGGGCAACTCGCATCTTGTCGCCCGGCGGCAGCGTGTTGACCGATGCCCGCACCAACCAGATTTTTGTGACGGACATTGCGGCCAAACTCTTGCAGGTTCAGGCGCTGATCCGCAAGCTCGACGTTCCCGTCCGGCAGGTGCTGATCGAGGCGCGCATCGTCGAGGCGTCTGACGCCTTTGGCCGCTCCCTGGGCGCCCGACTCGGCGGTCGTCCAATCACCGTCAACGGCAATCGCAACAGCCAGTTTGGTGCCAGCTATATCGAGCCCGTGACTTCCCCCGATGGCGGGCCGGTCCTGGGGGTCACTTACGGCACTACCGCGGGGACCTTCGTCAATTTGCCGGCGGCTGGGCAAAACGGTTTTGGCGCGGCGAGCTTTGCGGTTTCGCTGTTCGATTCGTCGCTCACGCGCTTGCTGAACCTGGAAATATCGGCGATGGAGGCCGACGGAAAGGGCAAGATCGTCTCCAGTCCCCGCGTCGTCACCACCGACCAGGTCAAGGCTTTGATCGAGCAGGGCACCGAGTTGCCGTATGAGGAAAAAACCTCGAGCGGCGCCACCTCGGTGGCCTTTCGAAAAGCCAATTTGAAACTCGAGGTCACACCGCAGATCACGCCCGAGGGCGGCATCATCCTGAACCTGGACATCAACAAGGACAGCGTGGGCCGCGTTACCCTCAAGGGTTTTGCCATTGACACCAAGCATGTGCAAACGCAGGTGCTGGTTGAAAACGGCGGTACGGTTGCGATCGGCGGGATTTTTGAGGAAGCCGAACGCACCGACGTCACCAAGGTGCCGCTGCTGGGGGATCTTCCGGGCCTGGGCCTGCTGTTCAGAAGCCGGACGCAGAGCCGGAGCAAGTCTGAGATGCTGGTGTTCATTACGCCTAAGCTGCTGCCCTAGGGACTTGCAGCGGCCCAGCGGCGGGCAGCCGCCTTCGGTGGCCGGTATCGGTGCCGCGCCTTGCCCAGCCGGCGCGGGCGCTCACGGTTATGCTTTGCACTTTTCGCCCGATGAGCGTGCGCAGCCCGTGCAAACCGTTGCGCCCCGCCCGAAGCCAGACGACTTTTTTAAAAATTGAACTCGAATCCGCAACGAATTGCCTGCGTGGGCCTGCCCGGCTCCGGAAAATCCACCGTCGGTCGGCAACTGGCGCGACGCGCCGGCTTGCAATTCTTCGACTCCGACCACGTCATCGAGCAGCGAATCGGCTGCTCGATCCGGGAGTTTTTCGAGCGCGAGGGCGAAGTGGCATTCAGGGATCTGGAAGAGTCGGTGCTCGACGAGTTGACCCAAGGCGACGCTTGCGTGCTGTCAACTGGTGGCGGCGCCGTGCTGCGGCCGGCCAATCGTGCGCACTTGCACGATCGCACCACCACGGTTTATCTGCACTCGGCGCCAGAAGAGGTTTTCAGGCGCCTGCGGCACGACCAGAACCGGCCCTTGTTGCAGGTCGCTGACCCGCTGCTGCGGCTCAAGGAGTTGTACCTGGCGCGCGACGTGCTTTACCGGGAGACCGCCCATCTGCTGATCGAGACCGGGCGCCCCTCGGTGGCCAGTCTGGTCACCAGCATCATGCAGGCGCTGCACATCGACGCGCGGCTGCCCCCGGGCTAAGGCAAGGTCGTAAAGTTGGAAGGTCGGAAGGTCCGAAGGTCCGAATAGGACGCCGACAAGGAAAAAGCGAAAAGCCTGGCCGATACACTCGAGGCCATGCAAAGCGATTCACTTTCACCTTCGGGCTTGTTGGCTACCGAGCAGGTCCGCATCGAGCTGCCCGAGCGTTCCTATGACATTCTGATTGGCACCGGCCTGCTGGCTCGCGCCGAAACCTACGCCGGCCTGCCCGCGGCCAGCACGGCCCTCATCGTCTCCAACACTGCAGTGGCGCCGCTTTATGCCGCGCAGTTGCAGGCCGCGCTGCAAACGCGCTATGCCAGGGTCTTGCAGGTGATCCTGCCCGACGGCGAGGCCCACAAGGACTGGCCCACACTGCAACTGATCTTCGACGCCTTGCTCGAAAACAGCTGCGACCGCAAAACCGTGCTGTTTGCGCTCGGCGGCGGCGTGGTTGGCGACATGACCGGTTTTGCCGCGGCCAGTTACATGCGCGGCGTGCCCTTTGTGCAGATTCCCACGACGCTGCTGGCCCAAGTGGATTCTTCGGTGGGCGGCAAGACCGCCATCAACCACCCGCTGGGCAAAAACATGATCGGCGCCTTCTACCAGCCGCAGCGTGTGATCTGCGATCTGGACCTCCTGAAGACCTTGCCGGCGCGCGAACTCAGCGCGGGTCTGGCCGAAATCATCAAGTACGGCCCGATCGCCGACCTGGACTTTTTGGACTGGATCGAAGCGCATGTGGACGAATTGCGTGCGGGCGACACGGCGGCGCTGGCCCATGCGGTCAAACGCAGCTGCGAGATCAAGGCCTGGGTCGTCGGTCAGGACGAGCGCGAAGCCGGCTTGCGGGCGGTCCTCAATTTTGGACACACCTTTGGCCATGCGATCGAATCAGGCATGGGTTACGGCGCCTGGCTGCACGGCGAAGGCGTCGCCAGCGGCATGGTCATGGCGGCAGATTTGTCTCAGCGCCTGGGCCTGATTGACGCCGCCTTCGCCGAGCGCCTGCGCCGCCTGATTGCCCGCGCGGGCCTGCCCACGGCCGGCCCGGTGCTTGATGCCACCGACAACGCCGGCCGCTACCTCGCGCTCATGCGGGTCGACAAAAAGGCCGAGGCTGGCGAAATCAAGTTCGTCGTGATCGACCGGCCCGGCAGCGCGCGCGTGCAAGGCGTCCCGGATGTGCTGGTGCGTCAGGTGATCGACGCGTGTTGCCAGACGGTTTGAGAAGGCGGCCTAGCGCATGACGCTGGCCGTCTACGCCTGCGACCCGGCGCAGACACGCGGGCGGCGTTACCCCGAGCTCCCCGCGCCGACGCGCACCGACTTTCAGCGCGACCGCGACCGCATCGTGCATTCCACGGCCTTCAGGCGACTGGTCTACA